>JAJYLM010000187.1:0-515 GCA_021787655.1 bacterium | reverse complement strand
CTGCTTCCAGCCGCAGGTCCACCGCAGGACAGGCATGCAGGCCGAGGCTGAAAATGGGGTCCCCCGTGCTCATCCCCCGGACACCTTTCTTAATCAGAAAGTACGCATATCCGTCCTGCCCCTGAATACGCGCCGGGACCAGCACATGACCGGCAAGCCCGCCGAGGACGACATAGTCGGCAGAACCGCTCAGCCGGTAGGCGCCGTTGTTCCGGACTGCCCCGAGCCTGGTTGCAGTCTCATCCGGATTGCAGAAGGCCGGGCACGCGATCAATGCAGACTGCGCATCGCCTGCCTTGCCGATGACATCCTTCAGAACGTCGTGGGCGCCTGCCGATAGTATAATCTCCTGCGCAAGGGCATTGGTGAAGAGAATACCTGCGAGACTTGCATCCGCGGCACTGATATGATCGAGGATCACGCACAGCGCATCGATGCCCTGCCCGCTGCCCCCGCACGCTTCCGGTGCTGTTATGCCGAACAACCCAACCTCATTTGCCTTGGACACCACGGAA
>JAJYLM010000186.1 GCA_021787655.1 bacterium | reverse complement strand
GCGAGAGTTTTTCTGCCTGAAATACGTGTTTCTTAAACGGCTCGAGGAGGAACAAGGATTTGAGAACACCTTTCAGCTGGCTGATACGGCCAAGATTGTTTGCATACCACGCCCATCCGTCCCACACCTCGGGTTCGAGATTGATGACCTTCTCTGCAGCATCTTTGCCAGCCGTGTAACTTTTAAGCTGATCATCCGCATTGGCCTGAAATTCACCGATATTGAAATACCCGTATGCCATGATGCCGTAGGCCTGTGCAGTACCGATGTTGTCTCCGGGGTTGGCTTGAATATACGCTTCGCACATGCCTATTGCCTTCTGAATATCTGAAATTGCCTCTGCGGCGGTGTTTCCATGCAAAGCTAATTGATACGCATCATTCAATGCCTTGGGCTGCGGAAGTACCTCATGATACACGTTTTGGAGAATGTCTTTCGACGGAAACCACTGAGCCGATGAGCCTGCAGGTGAAGCTGCCTGCTGTGTTGTCGCCGAGATAGTACCGGCTGAAGCACCACGTGCAAACAGAATAACGGTCAGACCGGCAAGCATCATACTCGCTATACTTTTCCGACTAACCTTAACCAAAGAAACGAACGTTTCTTTTTTCCCTGTCATTGTACTCTCCTTTACAATTAATTTATTTCATACCGTTCTTACCTTGTAAATTCCCCATTTAGAACATTCATGAACTTTTTTGGGCTCGCTGCAAGCCCGTACTTCAGCCGATTCATCAGCTGGTATCCATGAGCGGCAAAACGACTGTTATGGTTGCCCCCTTCCCGGACTCGCTGACGATATTGACCTTGCCTTTAAAAAGGTTGGCCCTCTCTTGTATATAGAGAAGTCCGTACTTGTTCTTAAATTTTTCCGAAGGATTAAATCCCTTGCCGTTATCTGAAACAGACATCACGATGCTGCCATTGTCCTGATAGAGCATGAGAATAACCCGGTTTGCCAAAGCATGCTTGGCTACATTCAGGAGAACCTCATTGGCAATTTTGTAGAGAAATTCCTTCTGCAGGGGAACCAGCGGGTATTCATCCTTGTCATTGATAAATTCGACTTCCATGCCGTACTGCTGCTTAAAGCTGCCGAGCAAATCCTTCAGGGCATGGACGAGGCCGAAATCATCGAGAACCGTCGACCGCAGCCTTGTTAGAAAAAGTCTCATCTGCTTCTGTGAATCCATGATGAGGGACTTCATATGAAGGACGGCCTCCTGATGAGCAGGGCCGGTTGCCTGTGTCTGCCGGACCAGGTCATCCGCTGCACGAATGAGCTCATACATGACACCGCTCGCTATATCGTGGAGTTCACCCGCGATAATTTTACGTTCGTCCTCGTGTGCAGTTTCTATTCTGGCAAGAAGTTCGGTCAGTATGGTTCTGTTGTGTAAAAGGTCCTCGTACAAAAAAGCGCGGTTGATCCCGGTAATGATCTGGGAGGTCGCACCTTTCAATGTCGTCAAAAAATGCGGCGAAAAATCCTTATTGTCTTTCCTTCCGAACAACCCGATCACGCCGGTATAGGTGTCATTGCAGGGAAACGGGTAAAGAATAAAACCCGTTGCCCGTAACGATTCAAACCATGAATCAACAAGACCGGTTTTATCCCCGTGCTCCGGCATCATCATTGGTATTTTTTCGGTGATGACCCTGTTCATGACATAATCATCAAGCATGCTGCGGGAGATGTACCCGCCGATAATGTCCAGATCTCCGGATGATGCAATGTAGACAAAGTCGTCTTTCCGAATGTCGAAAAGGGCAATAATACCTGCAGTCACCGAAAATTTTGTTACGATCTCGTAAATAACGATCTCAAGCAATGGCTCAAGTTCCATAACCGAATTGATCACGTTGGACAGGGACAGCATAACATCCGTATTCCTGACTTCCCGTTTCATCCGGACGGTATTTACCTCGAGCGCACGTGTCGAAAATATGTTGACGACACTCGCAATCCCGATGACACCTGCCTTTATGATAATATCCGGGTACGGCAAGAACAGATAGAGCGTGACCGGCAGAATAACGGCATTCAGTACAGAAACGATATAGCTGTCTTTACTCTCCATACGCAGCGAAACACCGAAGATGACGAAAAAGAACAGAGAATAGACGATATTGTTGGCATCACCGGTCAGCACAAAGACGGTCATGAGTACGACCTCATCGATCACGACGACAACGTACTGAATGATCCTGAAGATAAGAGCCCGTAAGCCTGCATACAGTATGACCGTGAGCAGGAGATTATAACCGGCAGCCAGGATCAAGAGCAATTCAATCATGTTCTTGCGAATGTCGGTCGTCAGGAAAAGCAGAAAGACAAGGAGCAGAATGATAATCCATCGTACAAACAGGATGATCCTTTCTGTCCCGATTGAAAAAGGCGTATCCTTGGCAAAAACACGTTGAAGAACTTTTCTTACCCTGGATTTCACTATGGTAACATCCATTACCATTACTATAGGGTACTACTATTCTTTTGTGAACAACTTTTTATAGAGATCTCTTTTACTCAAGCCGGTGACACGGGATGCTGCCTCAAGCAGTGATTTTTTATCGGTAATTGCATCCGGATGTTTCTCTTTTGTTTCGGAGGTATTCACAATGACCGTATATTCTCCCCTGATAACGTCCTTCCTGAGCTGGTCCACGACATCGTCGATCCGGCCGCTCATACTGCGTTCATACAGCTTGGTCAGTTCCTTGCAAACACAGATCGATACATTACCGATGATCTGCCTGATCCCCAGCAATGTCCGCAACAACCTTCTCGGAGACTCATAAAAAATAACGGGCAAGCCGGTTATAAAATATTTTTGTACGATTGTTTTCCTTTGCCGGACAGTTTCCGGCATAAATCCAAGAAAGATAAATCCGTGATCACAGGTTCCGCTGACTGCCACAGCAGCGGTCAGTGCCGAAGCTCCCGGCAGAGGAATGATCCCGATACCATGTTCCCGCGCGGTTGCCACCAGAAAAGCTCCGGGATCGGATATACCGGGAGTACCTGCATCAGTTATATAGGCAATATTCATACCCTGGCTCAACGCATCAATCAATTCTGTCACACGTTGTAATGCCGAGTATTTATGAAAACTGACAAGGTTTTTCTTTATGCCGTATGCATCAAGGAGTACGCGCGATGTTCTTGTATCCTCGCACGCAATCATATCGACTGATCGAAGGGTATCAATTGCCCTGAG
>JAJYLM010000185.1 GCA_021787655.1 bacterium | reverse complement strand
CTTTATCGACGGTTTCCTGGCGTTCGACGACATACCCAACGATTATTTCTACTCGGACTCGGCCCGGCACATGGCAATTGGCAAACGGACCGGCCGGACCTTCAAGATAGGCCAGAAGATAACAATCAGGATAACCAGGATAGACCGGTTCACCGGCAAGATCATCCTTGAGATGGCAAAAAAATAAACCGAAGGGTCATAGTACACTATGACCTTTCCCGTGCCTTTTTGTTCGAACCAATGAGCTGGATGCCGGAGATTACGAACCGGCCGGGCGGTCCGCTCCTGGCGCAACAACAGCAGACATATCCAGATCCCCTTTTCCTTCAGCGACCGCGCTGCCAAACAAGGCCTCCGCCGCCTGCGGCAGCAATCCTCATCGCCATCGGGGTGCCCATGGTACCAAGTCCAATAAAACCAACTCTCTGTCTGCGTTCCTGTGCATCACTCATGATTATCTCCCCGGGGCGTACGGATCATTTATTGACCGCATTCATCATGGACTCCGGGTAGCGCATCCCTGCGGTTGCACCCGGCGGCAGCAGTTCGTTGATACGGGCAATATCCTGGCCAGTCAGATGAACATCCAGTGCTGCAATATTCTCCTCAAGGTACTTGACGTGCTTGGTACCGGGTATGGGAACGATGTCCCTGCCCATGGCAAGAACCCATGCAAGCGCAAACTGTGCAGGCGTGCACTTCTTTTCTGCTGCCATGCCCTTGATACGGTTCACCAGTTCCATGTTCTTTTTAATGTTTTCTTCCTGAAAACGCGGTGTCATGCGCCGGTAATCATTCGAAGAAAGCTTGTTGATGCTTTCGATCGTACCGGAAAGAAAACCCCTGCCGATCGGACTGTACGCGACAAACCCGATGTCGAGCTCACGGCACACCGGCAAAATCCCGTCCTCGACGTCGCGTGTCCAGAGGGAATATTCGGTCTGCAGGGCGCTGATGGGGTGGACTGCGTTTGCCCGCCGTATGGTCTGCGCCGATGCCTCGGACAGACCGAGGAACCGTACTTTTCCCTGCTCGACCAGACGTGCCATCGCGCCGACAGTTTCTTCGATCGGGGTCTGCGGATCCACCCGGTGCTGGTAGTAGAGATCGATGGTTTCGATACCGAGCCGCTTCAGGCTCGCTTCGCACGCCTGACGGACATATTCCGGCTTTCCGTTGATACCGAGCCTTGATCCGTCTTTTCCCCGGACATTGCCGAACTTGGTAGCAATGATGACCTTGCTTCGGTACGGCTTTAATGCCTTGCCGACAAGCTCTTCATTGTCGCCGACACCGTACATATCAGCCGTGTCGAAGAAATTGATCCCGAGATCGATTGCACGGTGTATCGTTGCCGCAGACTCTTCATCGTTGCGGTTGCCGTAAAACTCCGACATGCCCATGCATCCAAGCCCCATTGCCGATACGGTCAGCCCGGCCTTCCCCAGCCTCCTGTTTTCCATAGGTATCCTCCTTTCTCTTGCTCGTAAAATCCAGGGCACTGCGCCCGTTTGACCTGCTCACAGATGTACTGTTGAAAAGATAATAATGGACCATGAAAGTTGCCAGCCCGTGTGTTTGAAACACGGGCAAATCCATATGCAGGGTCATTTCGAGGAATTTCTCATGAAGATATTGTCACATGCTGATTGCCGTTGTATAGCAGGAGTAAGCAGAGAGACAGGAAAAGAAGCCTTGCGTTGAACGATGACCAAGGACCCTGCAGCGGGATTTTTGAAAGGATAAGCGATGTTAGCGTTGAAAGAAAAGACAGCCATTATCACCGGGGCATCGGCAGGCATCGGCGAAGCCGTTGCCAGACTCTTTTATGAAGAAGGGGCAAACGTCGTATTGCTTGCCCGTACCAGGGGTCTTTTGGAGAGGTTGGCATCCACACTGGATCAGAAGCGGGTAGCAATCTATCCTATGAACGTCACTGACCATGCTGCGTTCGGAAAGATGCTCGGCGAGGTTCAGCAGCGCTGGGGAACAATCGATTATTTGATCAACAATGCAGGCTTCAACAAACGGGGGCCCATAGCAATGATTGAGCCTGAAATCCTTGCTGAAATCGTCCAGGTGAACCTGGTGGCACCCATCGTTCTCGCCCGCATGACACTGGATATCTTCAAACAGCAGAATCATGGCATGATCATCAACGTCGCTTCTTTGGCAGGCAGGACGCCGACAGAAGGAGCATCGACATACTCGGGTACAAAGTTCGGCTTGCGTGCATGGAGCTACGGCCTGGCAGAAGAACTGCGGACAACCTATCCGGCTGTCAAATGCTGCCTTGTGTCTCCGGGTCCGGTGCTCACCCGGTTTATCCTGGAAGAGATCGACAAGGTGCCGGATATCTCCCTTTCACAGAAATGCGTCATGCCGGATGATGTGGCAAAACTGATTCTCAAGACAGCATTGGATGGAAAAATGGAACGGGTGACAGGCGGGCCCTTCTCGGCGATGATGACCCACATCGGATATCTCTTCCCTGGTGTAAAGCGCTTTATGAAGCCCTTTACAGAGGCGAAAGGCCGCAAGAACCGGGAAGTGCTCAGGAAATACCGGGAGAAGATCATTGCCGAGTACGGCACCAGCCAAAAATAAGGATAAGGTATAACCGGCTGCAGACAAGCAGCAATCAGGACATTAATCCTGCTCAATGCTTGACAGGCAGCCAGTTTATTTGCAACAATCAGTCTGCAAAGCTGGGATAGCTCAATTGGTAGAGCAGCGCATTCGTAATGCGCAGGTTGCGGGTTCAAGTCCCACTCCCAGCTTATTTCTTTTCAACCCCGCACCTGATAAGTAATTTTTATTTTCATAGTTATTCCCTCGTCTCTCTCAAAACACCCTCTTAAAATCTATTGAGGGCACGTTCTCTCAGCCATAGGACTGATCCGTCCTTCGGCGGAGATACGAATCATAGTCTCCTACTCCCGTTTTGTCCCTATTCATGCGGCTCTGTTGACGATCCGTTCATTCATAATGCGTCCATAATCTCAAGACTTTTACAATGTGCTCTTTTTCGAGAACCGCGTACACAACCCTATGATGAATATTTATTCTGCGGGAATAGAAGTCTTTTAGATCGCCAACAAGTTTTTCGTATGAAGGGGGATTCATAAAAGGATCCGTCTCAAGAATGTCAAGAATCTCGTTGGCTTTATCTTTCAGGCCAGAATGAGCTAATTTCTTGGCGTCTTTCTTTGATTGTGAAGTGAATACGAGCTTCCACTTCACCACGGCAGCTTGTCTCTTGTGGAGCACTTTTCAACAGGTGTCTCATGTCCTT
>JAJYLM010000037.1 GCA_021787655.1 bacterium | reverse complement strand
GGTATTCGTACACCTCCTGCTGCACACTTCTTCGTGCACAACGGTGAAGAGAGGTATGCAACGTGAACAGATGCAGGACCGCTGGTGTTCCCTGACAGAGCGCAGACTACTTCTTTTTTTTCCTGGTCTGTCCCTTCCTGAGGGTCATGGTCCTTTCCCCGAGCAAGCCGAACTTCAGCCATTTGAACCCAAACTTCAGGAGCTCCTGATCATCGGTCTTGATGCGATCCTGGGTAGACTGATCGACTTCAAAATGATCGAGAAACGAACTCTCAAAAATAAATTTTCTGAATTTGTCGATATTGTACGCTGTCATGAAGAACATGTCGATAACGGACGCATCCGGCACCTTCTCCTTCCAGCCGGCTTCGCTGCCGGTGATCTGTTCGAACAGCATATTCATGTTGTCGTATGCTATGAACCCCTGGTCTTCCAGCCAATCCTCAACGATCCATTCTTTTGGTTCTTTCAGTCCGTAGCAGAAGTCTTCTCCCACGATGAACCTGAACTCGTCTTCCTCGGTACTGTCTTTATCGAGCGGATACAAGCGGCACGACCATGGCCTGTCCTCGTAGATACTGCACCCGTCTGGCGTGAGGAACTGACAGGGCTTGTCCCCCTGCTCGCTCATTTTGAGAACAACGACCGGCAGGCTCTGCGGGCTGCTGACCAGCGTTCTGGTGTACTTCCTGAGAAACTCATCGGATGAAATACCCAGCCTGTTCTTCATCCTCAGGATGTCGTACGGCGTCAGAAATATCGTTACATTTCTGCAGCATTTTGTAAAACACGCGACCCCTTTATGGCACGAAAAACGGAATTTACTGTACATGTTTATGTTGTTCATTTTTGTCCTTTCTCCATCTGCATGAGCTCATCCATAAAAAATCCTACGTAGTCCGCAAGGGCCATACCGCGCGGCGGCATAAGCATATCAAGCTGTTTTGTATAGATTGTCAATCTTCCCAGCATCGTCATGATACCCATGAATTTCGTCTGTTCGCACTTGGTGCACAGCGCCCGCACCACGTCGTCGGTCTGTTTTACCGAAAATTGATAGGCCTGAAGGATCGCTGCTATCAGGCGCGCCCGCTTTTCCCTCCGGTCGAAATCCGCCCCCCCTCCCTGAAAGACGAACCGGATATAGTTGTCGCTGGGCTCGTTCGTACACAGTCCCTCGACCGTGGATATGTGGTACCCCATCCGGATATTGAAATTCATGTATCCATCGCCGATCAGCGCGAGGTTCTTCTCGAAGAGCCTGTCCTGCACCTGCGGATTCGCGATCGTGTTCATGAGCACGGCTGCAAATCCGCCCGTGCTCACGGGTCGCTCCGGTATCCCGCCCATCTTGATGCCGGACCAGAACGATACGAAGGGCAGTGACACGACCGATGCCTCGGTGATCGTGCCGTCCTTTTTCAATCCTCCACCCAGGTCGATGATGTACACCTCGAATCCTGTATCCGTCCGCAGTTTTATGGACGAGACCCTGTCGACCGAAACATGCTGTGCGATCAGGAACATTTCGTTCATGGATGCCTGGTGTGCGAAGCGGATAATATCATGCAGCGTACGGATGGACTTTACGGTGAAACCCGGGTCGGCGGGATCGATAAGGTTGAGCGGTGTAACATACTCGAGCAGCCGGTTCATCATTGCCAGCGCAGGCGTATCCTTGAATATTCCTGTTTTCGCGCGCGGCGTCCGGAAGAGTTCTTCGGCATAACCCTCGTAAATGCACCCGTGATCTGCATCGACGCTGATCACGGTTCCGTTCCTGATTGCAGCGGAAGCACCCCGGGCATTGACCAGTGCGGGAATCTGGAATTCCCTCGCGAGCGTCGCCATGTGGCCTGTCGGGCTCCCGATATCGGCGACGATGGCCCGTGCACGGTTCATGATACTGACGAATTTCGGCGAAGAGTGCCGTACTATGGCAACGGCCCCGTTCGGAAACTTCGAGATGTCGTCGTCCGAATCTGCGAAGTATGCCGGCCCATACCCGGCACCCGAGGACGCTGTTTCTGCATTGCTGATGATGCGCCTGTGGTCCTTCGTGCTGATGCGGACATCCCGGACGTCCTGTTGGTGGATACCGAGCGGGGTTGCCTGGAGAACATAGATCCTGTCCCGGTCATCACACGCCCATTCTATGATCTGGGGACGCCGGTAATAGTCTTCTATCCTGACTGCCCACGCTGCCAGGTCATGGATCTGCAGGTCCCGGAGCGATGGTTCGTTCGCCGTCTTCTCAGGCACCTGCATCGTTGTCATGGTCATACCGTTCTCCGGCACGATGAGCATGGTCGTCTTCTGTGCTATCCTTGACTCGAGGATGCTTTTGTCCTGCTTGGAAACGATAAAAAGGTCCGGTACAGCCTCTCCCTCGACCAGGGAAGCCCCCAGTCCCCAGAGGGCATTGATGATGAGCACGTTCTGAGCAGCGGCAAACGGATTCACGGTGTGTATAACGCCGCTGGATGCAGCACGGACCATGCGCATGCAGCCGACACTCATTGCCACATCATCCTGCCGGAACCCCCTGTTGGTAAGATAGAACAACGCCCGGGGACTGAACCTGCTTGCAACAACATCCTTGTACGCCTGTACAACAGCACCGGCCGGGACGTTGAGGCGCGTCGTGTACTGGCCTGCAAAGCTGAACTCGGTACTCTCGCCGGCAGCACTGCTCCTGACAGCGAACAACCCGCCGCCGCTGCCGTCCAGCCGTGCGCACTGGTTGTCGATGTCCCGGTCAAGTCCCTCGGGCAGGGAACTGCTCCGGATCATGTCCTGGATCCTGCCGCTGATCCGGGTCGTCGACGGGAAGTCGTTGATATCGAGACCCGCAAGTGCCTGTTCGATGCGCTGCCCGAGCCCTCCGGTCTCCAGAAACTGTTTGTATGCATACGCGGTAATCGCAAATCCGTCCGGTACCGGCAGGCCGAGTTTGTTTTTTATCTCCCCGAGCTGGGCATTTTTCGCCCCGACGCTGGCGATCTTTGCAGCAGTTATGTCATCAAATGGCAGCACGAATGCATCCACAGGTATGTCGTTCTTTGCGGACAGGACGCTGTTCATGCTCTCCCGTATCGCGGAGAACGGTACGTTCAGTTCCGTGTATGCATTTTCTGAAAGCCTGTTCAGCCGGGTTAAGATCCTGCTGATCGTCGTGAGCATGGCCTCGGCATTGATACGGAGGTAGCCTATTTCAAACGGCTCGTTTCCCGATGCCTTTTCCTTCAGCTCTGCCATGATGCGCAGGACGAGTTCGTTGTCGGACAACAACCTCAGATAATCGGTAAACTTTTGCTGGAGGAGAACGGTATCAAACGATGTTTTTTCTGTTAAAAGATTTATACCCACTGTTTTTGCACGCCTCGCTCACGGATTTTATATATACCACGTATCCGGTTATTTGAAGACAAAATCTTAACGGAGAACTGTTGCGCCAAGTTTGATTCCGACAATGATAACCGCAACAAAGGCAATCACGGAAAACAGCATCCGGACACTCGGTCCTCCGGCCTTTCTGGTAAAGGACGCTCCCAGGACGGAACCGATCGCCGAACTGATGAGGAGCGAGGTCACCAGCATTAGGTCGACGTTGCCTTCGAGCGAGTAGGTGAACGACCCGTACGCAGCGGTGAAGAGGATCCCGAACAGGCTCGTGCCGACGGCAACGACCGTCGGGCACCCGATGATGTAGATCAGCGCCGGCATCAGGATAAAACCGCCGCCGATCCCCATAAAACCGCTCATCATGCCGACGACGAACGCAATGCCCATGATGACCCACAGTGAAATACCCGCAATGCCCGAAGCGGGAAAGTTCAGGACAGGCCTGATCTTCAATGCACGGATCCTCTTCACCCGTTCGGAAGCCTCCGGCTCGCCGCTGACGTGCTCGCCGGATATGCTCTTCGACATTTTCATGGTTTTCAGGGATTCCCGGAAGATCGAAAGTCCGATGACGCTGAGCATCACGATGTAGGAAATACTCAGAATGATCTCAAGGACGTCGATATGATGGCCGCCGATACGCGGCAGGACGCTCTGCAAGCCCCTGAGCAGGCTCAGGAGTTTAGCGCCGACATCGACGCCAAGGGCCGTTCCGATGACCATGACCAGTCCCAGACGGTAGTCGATATTGCCGTACTTGCTGTGCCGGATGGTCGAGGCCACCGTGATGCCCACCAGCAGGGAAAGACTCGATCCAACGGCAACAGGATAGGGAACGCCGAAGAGCGCATTGAGCATGGGTGTGATGAGAAAGCCTCCGCCGACGCCGAAAAAGCCCGCCATGCCGCCGACGATGAATCCAAAGAGCAGCATCCAGACGAGACTGACGTGCACCTGTGCAATGGGAAGGTAGATGGGGTACACGCTCAGTGTCCTCCGATGTGTATCTTGAAGACCTTTTCCAGCAGCATGATGGCAGAGGTTATCAGTGCGCCGATGATCGCCGGTGCGAAAACAGCGCAGACGACGTACAGCCAGTGCGCGTGAAAGCCCCGGTCAGGGGTCGTGCTCAGCGATATCTGTCCTATCCAATGTACTATGTCCACCGCCTGCCCTCGTTTGCTTGTTACCAGGCCTCACCCTCTCAGGAGTGTCCGATGCCGCCGCTGCCTATGCAACGCTCTTCACTTCCGGCTTTTCTGGTTCGGCAGCCTGTGCAGGTTCGCTCATACCGGAGTATCGTGCATAGACGATCGCAACAAATCTGTACAGAAGGTGTGCAAATTTCGAGTACGGAAAATACGCAATCAGACAAAACACAAAGACCAGATGGATAAAATAAGACCAGTAGGCGGCCGGCGCGTCGCCGGCGAGCCGAATGAGCTCTGTCGACAGTCCGGTCACTCCGATAGAAAACAGGATGCCGAGGAACAGCCAGTCGTAATAGGAGCTTTCTCCTGCCTGCTGTGTCCGTGCCGTCCTGTTGTACACGGCAACAGAACACCCTATGATCAGCGCGGCAGCCCCGAGGTTCCCAAGAACCTTGACCGGATTTTCCTGTCCCATGGGGAGAACCATGTGGAAAACGCGGTCGCCGATAAACACGATCGAGGTCACGATGAAGAGCGCAATAAATCCGTAGAACGCAGCAAAATGCCCGGTAAACCTGATACTGTTCGCCTCGCATTTTTTGAAGTTCCTGTGTGTCAGGACCTCTTCTGCGGCAAGCAGAATACTCTGGAAGATACCGGTTGTGCCGTACGCTTCGCCGTGGGTGTTATTGCGGTCCATATTTTTCCAGAACTTCAGAACGCCGGTGCCGAGTGCGGCAAGAACCAGGACGCTGACCGTTACGAAGATCACGTCCACGTAGTTGTCGAACCTGGTAAAGGCAATGGGGCCCGACGGTACAGCGGACAGCGCCCCTATCCCGTTCAATACCAGCAGGAACAATATAACCGGGACAGCAAACAGCAGGGGGAGGTACTTCGGACTGCTCAGCAGCGTTCCCATGAACTTCGGCTGTGCGTAGTTCTTGAAGCTGTAATTCCTTATCGCTCCCATGACTTCCGCGGGTTTCGCACCGCGCGGACAATAGACGGAACAATCCCCGCACTGGTAACATCTCCAGACGTCCGGATCCGAAAGGAGTTTGTCCTTCAGCCCCCACTGCGCCCATATCATCTCTTTCCGCGGAAACGGCCTGTCATCGGACGACAGGTTACAGACGACAGAGCAGGTGGCACACTGAAAACATTTCTTCAAAGAACCGCCGCCCAATTTTGTAATATCCCTGACGAGGGAGAGATCGCTTTCTATCACCGTGTTTGCCATAATTACCTCTCTAAAAACTCTTGTACGGATTCGGTCCGAGTTCCGTGACCTTGGCCAGGAAATCGTCCATGATCCCGGGAATCCTGTCGTACTCCGCAATTGCAAGCTCCTTCACCTGAACCCGTTCGGGCTCAAGAACGAGCCGCTGCAGCACCTCTTTCAGATTTTCCATTCTCCTGTTCGCGAGCTCGCTGCCCCTGACAAAGTGGCACTGGTAATCATCGCCGTACTTGCACCCTATCAGCATGATCCCGTCGATGCCCCGCGACAGGGCATCCGCGATCCAAACGATGTTCACAGATCCGAGACACCGGACCGGAATGATTCGTACATTCGAATTGTAGGCCGTGCGGTTGAAACCTGCAATATCGAACGCAGGGTATGCATCGTTTTCACAGGCCAGCACGAGAATCCTCGGTTTTTCCTCGTCCTCTTCCGGGACCTCGATGGACTTCAGCATGGAGGACACGATATCGACCGAGTAATTTTCGAACGATATGATCCTCTCCGGACATGCTCCCATGCAGACACCGCACCGCCGGCACCGGTTGGGGTTCGGTTTTGGTGTGCCCTTGTCGTCTTCGTCGATAGCACCGAACGGACATTCCTCGGTACACCGTTTGCACGACGTACATTTTTGCATGAAGAATATCGGGTAGGAGAGATCTCCTGCCCTCGGGTGAACGGCAGCGCCGCGGGTCTCGAGCTCGAGTGCCTGGATGGCTTTCATCGCCGCTCCGGTTGCGTCGTCCTTGCAGGCCCTGCTCTCCGCAGGCTGGTGAACACATCCTGCCGCATAGATGGCCGTGCGCTGTGTCTCATACGGGAAACAGATAAAGTTGGAATCCGGAAACCCGTATTTCAGCAGGGGAAGCTCCTTTCCCTGCCGGTACTGGAGGTTCAAGATGCTCGAATCCGTGGCAGGTACCATCCCTGTTGCCAGAACAACCATATCTGCCTTGATGCTTACGTCTTCACCGATCAGGGTGTTTTTAACGCTGACGGTGAGCGACGTGTCCGGGTTTTCGGCGACGCCTGCAACGTCTCCCTTGGTAAGAAATATGCCGTTGTCCGCCTGCTTGTCCTTGTAAAAGTTTTCGTACTGGCCCGGGGTCCGCATGTCCTTGTAAACGATGTAAACCCTCGCATCAGGGTTGCTGGCCCTCACGTACGATGCCTGCTTCAGGGAAGCCAGGCAGCACACCGAGGAACAGTACGGGAGATGGTTCTTGTCCCGCGATCCGACACACTGGACGAACACGATCGATTTGACTTCTTTATTGTCCGAAGGCCTTCTGATCTGCCCTTTGCCCTGGACCGCGATGTCCTCCATCATGACATTGTTGATGACGTTGGGAAACTGCCCGAATCCTAAACCTTCAACCTTGCCTGCATCGTATGGCTTCCATCCCGTTGCGACGACGACAGACCCGGTCCGCTGCGTTATGGCTTTGCCATTCTGCCGGATTGACACGTCGAACATGCCGGGCTGCCCGGCAATACTGTCTATCTCGGCTGAGGTAAACACCTGGATGTCCGGGTTGGTTTTTACCGCGCTGATCGTCCTTTCTATATCGGCGTCCTGCAGGTTTTTATACGGGGGATTCTGCGGGAGCTGTTTGTACCATCTCCGCATCCAGCCGCCGAGGACAGGGGCCTTCTCCACGAGGACAACCTTATACCCTGTCTTTGCAGCTTCAAGGGCAGACGTCATACCGGTGATACCGCCGCCGATCACGAGGACCGTTTTGGCAATGTTTTCGACATACGGCTTTGGCGGGTTTGCCTTGGTTGCTTTCGTGATCCCCATCCTCATGTAATCATCCGCGAGCATCTGGGTATCTTCGTCCTTGGATACGTGCGACCAGGCAACATGTTCCCGCAGATTCACCCTCTCGACAAACACGGAGGGATCGAAAGAAAAGGTATCAAAATGGACCCTCGGCGAACATGCGGCGACGACCACCGAGTTCACCCCCTGTTCCTGAATATCCTTTTTGATGAGACCGACGCCTTCAGCGCTGCACAGGGTTGCGTGTTTTGTACAGACCGGTATTTTCTGCTCATCCCTGGCAACGGCGATCAGCTTATCCACATCGAGAGAATTCCCGATATCACATCCCGAACATATATATACACCTAATTTTTTGTCCACGGTTTATACCCCCACACGTGTCTGAATTGCCCTGAGCGCCGTTCCTGTTGCATCCTGGATACACCCTGCGACGTCTGCGGGTTTTTTTGCACAGCCTGTTGCATAGATTCCGGGAGTCTGCAGGTCTGAAACGGCGAATCCAAATTCATCGTACACAATGTCCGACGGCATCGCTGCCGTTAATCCGTTCGGTACCATCCCCGTCGCCAGCACGGCCATATCGACCGTTGTGTAGATCTTCTTCCCGGAAAGTATATCTTCGGCAACGACTGTGATGTCGTTCGTTTGGCTGTCTTCGAGTACCTTTGCGACCTTGCCCTTGATAAAGGTTATCTTGTTGTCTGCCTGAACCTTGGTAAAAAAGTCCTCGAATCTGCCGGTTGCCCGGATATCGATATAGAATATATAAATATCGGCATCCGGATACTGGCTCCTCACATAGGTCGCCTGCTTCATCGAGGCGAGGCAGCAGATGGACGAACAGTAGGCAAGATGGTTCTCGTCCCTGGATCCGGCGCACTGCACGAATGCTATTTTCTTGATCTCTTTGTTGTCCGACGGCCTGACGATTTTACCGTGCGTCGGTCCGTTCGGTGCAGCAAGCCGTTCCATCTCGACATTCCTGATAATATTTTTATAGATACCGTATTTCAAATTATCAATTTTGGCAGCGTCGTACGGCGACCATCCGGTCGCGAGAACAACGGAGTTGACGTTGATGTCGAGCTTTTTCGGTTGCATGGACAAATCAATCGCCCCGTACGGGCACGCCGCAACGCATTTCGCGCACTGGTCTTTCTGACAGACCGTGCCGTCGATGACGTACTTCATCGGAAACGCCATCTCATGCGGAAGGTAGATGGCCTTTGTCTGGCTCATGCCGTAGTTGAAGCTGCTGCTGCGCTCGACAGGACAGACCTCGACGCATTTATTGCAGGCGGTGCATTTTTCGTTCACGTACTTCGGGTTCAGCCGCAGGGTGACGGTAAAATTGCCCGGCTCACCGGAGACACGTTCTACCTCTGCGAGAGTAAAATATCGTACTTTCGGATTTATCCGTATCCTTTTATAATTAATCTCGATGCCGCACTGCGGAGGACAGAGCTTGGGAAAATATTGATTGAGCTGTGCCACCCTGCCGCCGAGAGAAGGAGACTGTTCGATAAGATAGACCTCGTACCCGATCTCCGCAGCTTCTATGGCTGTTGTCATCCCGCTGATTCCTCCGCCGATTACACACACACTTTTATTGTCATTCGTCATTGCCATACGCACCTGCTATCTTTCAAAAGGCGCAGAGACGCCGGAGCGTCTCTGCGTTGGAGTTTTTTACTGTACTATCTTGACGACCGGTTTCTTCGACATCTGCCAGTTGCCCGTCTGCGGGTCCCACCGCGAGTTGACGAATACTTTCCAGTTTACCTCGTCGATCTTCGGGAAATCCGATCTGTAGAGGTAGCCGGGATACCGTGTTTCTTCCCTGAACATGACGTGTCTCAGGTGAACCTCTGCTGTCCACAGCCTGTGGTAGTTCTCCCATGCCCGCATCAGCTCGTGCAGGTTTTCTGCACCCAGCTTTTCCGAATCTTCTTTCAGCATGGTGAGTAATTCAAGACCCCGTTCCAGCATGGGCTTATTGGTCGTATACCACATCGATGTTCCTCCTACGTATTCGTCCATAATCTTGTTCAGACGGAACAGGAACATCTTCGGCCTGATATAGTTCGGGTTGACGTTCGGGTCGCTCGACAGGCCCTTAAACTGTTCGAATGTCTTGAGCGGCTGGTAGACCTTCTCCTTCAGGGCATCGATCTTCTTCTGGTCGACGACCGGGGTTTCGGGGTGGTCCTTGATGTAGGCGATCGCCGCTTTGCCGGCTATCCTGCCTTCTGTGCATGAACCAGACGAGAACTTGTGGGCGTTGCCGCCGACTCCGTCGCCTGCTGTAAACAGACCTTCGACCGTGCTCATCCTGTTGTAGCCCCAGGTGTACTCTTTGGGTGCGATGTCTGCTGGACCGCTGACCCACGCACCTGCGCAGGACGCGTGTGAACCGATGAAATACGGCTCAGACGCCATAATCTCGGACGGTTTCTCCTCGGGCGCGATGTTCTGTGATGCCCAGAGGCCTGCCTGGGTTATGGTCATGTCGAGGAAGTCTTCCCACGCCTCTGCCTCGAGTTCCTTCAGCCTCTTCTTCTTGTCCTTGTCCGTGCCCGGCGTTGTGTCGGTTATCTTCTTGATGGCTTCTTCCGTTCTCATGTAGACCGGACCTCTGCCTTCGCTCAGTTCCTTGATCATCTGGTGGTTGCGGAGGGGCGTGGGAACAGGTTTCGCGCTTGCGTACGGCTCCCATTTCTTGATCTCCTCGGCCTGCGTCTGCAGGTAGTCTTCACCGAACGCGTTGGTCGCCCTCGACTTGAAGAGCAGGAACCATGCACCGACCGGACCGTAACCGTCTTTAAACCGTGTCGGAATGAACCTGCTTTCCATCTGGGTCATCTCTGCGCCGACCTGGAGCATCGTTGCGTAGCTCGAGCCCGAGTTCCAGGGAGGATACCATGCCCTGCCAAGACCTTCACCGGTCGACCGCGGCCTGAAGATGTGGACTGCGCCGCCCGCTGCAACCATCACTGCCTTTGCCTTGAACACATAGAACTTGTTGTCGCGGACGCTGAAACCGACCGCACCTGCTATCTTGTTCGGATTTTTCTCATCGACGAGCAGATTGACGATGAAGACACGTTCGTAGATGTTGTCCATCCCGAGCGCGTTCTTCGCAGCCTCGGCAACGATGACCTTGTACGACTCGCCGTTGATCATGATCTGCCATCTGCCCTCATGGACGTAGTTGCCTTTTTCGTCCTTCCATATCGGCAGTCCCCATTTCTCGAACAGATGAACCGTCGAATCGACGTGCCGCGCGATATCGTACACGAGGTCTTCCCGCACGGTCCCCATCTGGTCGTTCCGCACGTACTTGACGAAATCCTCGGGCGTATTCGCACCGTCCTTGATCCCGATGTACGTGTTGATTGCCGAAAGTCCCATGGCAACAGCACCGCTCCGTTCCATCGCGGCCTTGTCGACCAGGGTTACCTTCAGGCCGTGTTTCTTTGCCCAATAGGATGCTTCAACAGCTGCACCGCTCGCCGCCATGCCGCCGCCGACGATCAAAAAATCCGTAGTTACTTCTACTGTTTCGAAATTATCCATACTTCCTCCTTACTTCTTTGGTACTGAAAGCTGAGCCAATCCAAGCGAGTCCGGCTCTGTTGCAAGCAGGGGACTCTTCAGATCCTCGGTGCTTGATTTGTAGTCTGCGTACGGCTTGGCTTCACCAACTGCTGTTGTCCTGATCGGGAATTTGAACCGCTTGATGGTCCCGTTCCTGAATTTGACGGTCCACATAATATCGTTGGATCCTCTCATGGGTGTGACGCTCGCACCGAGCGGAACAAAATCGGCATACCCTCGAACGTCAATGGCCTGCTGCGGACACATCTTCACGCAGGAGTAGCACTCCCAGCACATTTCCGGTTCTCTGTTGTAGGCCTTCATCTTTTCCTTGTCCAGAACCATAAGGTCATTCGGACAGATGTACTGACACGCTGTCGTTTTCAGTGCCTTACAACCATCACATTTTTCCGTAATTACATAACTTGGCATACAGTAACCTCCTTTATTTTTTCATTCGTTTATTTTTTCGCGTCCATGCCGATGCCCTCTGATGCCGCATGGGTCTTGATCTCGACCTTGTGGTCAAGGTGGGCATAGTAGTCTTTCAGAATCTCGAGGACCTCAGGCCTGCTGAAATCTTCAGAGACGGGTTTGCCCTCGGACAGCGATTTTCGCAGCGCCGTGCCGCTGAGCAGGAGCCTGTCGTCCTTGGTGTGCGGGCATGTTCTCATGGAAGCCATACCCCGGCACTTGTAGCAGTAGAACGTCCAGTCGATATTGAACGGCTTGAGCTCCAGCGCGTCTTTCGGTATTTCATTGAATATCTTCTGCGCATCGAACGGTCCGTAGTAGCTGCCGACGCCTGCGTGGTCCCTTCCCACGATCAGGTGCGTACATCCGAAGTTCTGCCTGAAAACGCCGTGCAGCAGGGCTTCGCGCGGTCCGGCGTACCGCATCTCCATCGGATACCCGCCCATGACAACGGTGTTCTTGACGAAGTATTTGTCGACCAGGACGTTGATACATTTTGTCCGTACATCGGCCGGGATATCACCTTCTTTCAGTTTCCCGACAAGCTGGTGGATGAACACGCCGTCAACGACCTCGATCGCTATCTTGGCGAGATATTCATGCGACCTGTGCATCGGGTTTCTCAACTGAAGCGCGGCGATGGTATGCCAGCCCTTTTCTTCGAAAATTTTGCGGCTTTCCGCAGGCCTCATATAGATGTCGCCGAACTGCTTTGGATAATAACTTTCGCTCAGCACCTTGACCGGCCCTGCAAGGTTGAAGTCCGCCTGTGCCATGACCTTCTGGACACCCGGGTGCTCCGTATCGTTCGTTTTGAAGATCTCTTTGCACTCGTACGCCTTGTCTATGGAGTATTTTTCCGTGAGCTTCATGGTACCCATGATCTCGGACGTTTCCTCATCAACCAGGGCCACCTCTGAACCGGTTTTCAGGCCGTCGGCAACGGACTTTGATGTTGAAAGGGTTATCGGAATAGGCCAGAACAGGCCGCTTTTCATCTTAAATTCCGAACAGATACCTTTCCAATCGTCACGTCCCATAAAACCGTCAAGCGGTGTAAACGCTCCGATCCCAAGCATAATAAGATCCGATGTTTCCCTGCTCGTCATTGAAACCTTCGGCAAGCCTTGAGCCTTTTTCAGTTCCTCCTCCCGTGCCTTTCCTTCCAGCATGAGGGGTTTTAATACTTTCGATCCATGCGGTGAAATCAGTTGTCCCATCGTTACCTCCTCTTTCTTTAATAAATTATGTATACAATATACAATATATTTATTTTGTGTCAAGTAAATTTTTGTTTTGTGTGTAAACAGACGCGGCATGTGCGGCGCAGCACTTTTCTGCACCAGGACCCGATGAAAACCCCCCTGCCTGCAGGGCGATGCCTGCCCGGCCCCCTCTTGCGATCAATGATGCATTCGGTCCGGATTATTGAGACCCTCCGGTACAAAAAAAGAGCGGCTGTACGTCAGCCGCCCCTGCACAAGCATCTGAACAGCGCACACCTAAGTACGCCGGTTCAGACGTTTGCCTGAAACCAACTATTTAATACAGCGTTGCACCCGGTATGTTTGAACCGGTCAGATCGTAGAATGCCTTCTGGAGTAATTCAACATCGAACTTCGTATTGTGAATACCCATACTGCCTTCATTCGCAACAACATTATAATTGTACACAGCATCGAGTTCTTGTTGAGTAAAGGTGTTCGTAAATGTAAATCCAACTGTGCCATTAGAGTTTACAGGTCCTACTTTGACGTTAGCTGTGTTTCTTCCAGAAGGTATTGTTATTGTCCAGGTAAATGTCGTTCCACTAATATCAGTTGTACTTGCCACGCATGGTTGACCTGCACTTGTCGTTATGGCACAGGCAAGCACGCTCAGCAGTCCCTGGACCCTGTCCTGTACCCCTTCCTGCCCTGCCGCTGCCGTGGATCCGTCCCAGACCGGAACGGTCGATGCAAGTAAGGGCTCTACCCACGTATCGAAGCCTGTCACTATGTTACCATCCCCGGTACCTGTTGGTACTCCAACGACATGACACTGGGCACATGCATCGGTATCGTCAACGAGACCGTCAGACATTGCAAAGCTGTGGTTCCCGGTCGTAACGGTGAAGTATGACGGATTGTACATATGGCAGGAAACACAGAGGTCCTTGCCGTTCGTGGACGACAGAATCCCCGTCGTATGGGGTGAACTTTGTACTGTTACCGCATATGCACCTGCACCGACCAGGGTAAAGCCCTGGCCTGCTGCAAACACCTCGGCCGTCGTATTGTGGATATCCACCGCTGAAGATGCTGCTGCCGCAGCACCCGATGTTCCGACGATACCCAGGGCGTTCTGGATGGCTGTGTTCGGGTCTGCTGTCTGGTCCGTATGACACATGGTACAGATTGCACCCGCGCCAACGTTGGTGAGGGTAAAGCTGCCTGCTGCAACCTTTTCAGAGCCGTACAGCCTGAGCTGGTTCGGATTTGCAGCACTGTGGGGATCGTGGCAAGCGACACAGTTTATCGGAAACGGATCGGTCACAACCGTCGGCGCCTGGCCCTCGAAGTTGACGGCAACGATCTCCTGCGAAACGTGGCACTGGACGCACCCGGGGTCCTTCGTTACCAGTCCGCCTGCAGCCGTCAGGCTCTGCGCATGGTACGAGGTCCTCCATTCATTTGCAACATCCTCGTCATCCGTATCGTCATGGCACTGGAAGCAGACGGATTGATCGTAGCTCTGGGTTCCGGTATGCACGCTGCCCGGACCATGACAGTTTTCACACTGAATATTGCTCATGTTCTTCAACGACTGAGGCATATTGTTCCAGTTGTTGGAGTTGACCGCGAAGCTGTAATTGTTCGCGACGAACGGGAAAACCCATCCCGAGGCAACATAGGCACTCCACCATCCGTTGCTCGAGACTGTTTGTTCCGGCGTGTCCCCGACCGTATGGCATCCTGCACAGTGCAGGGTATAGTTGTCATCGTCCTGATAGTCGCCGTTGATCATCTTGGTAAACATCGTCGCATGCTTGGTGCCGAGCCAGGGCCCAACGGTCAGCGGCGCGTTCTGCACGTTTCCGTTATGACACTGGGCGCATTCCTGCCATCCCACATACGTACCCGCATTCACGGTCAGTTCCTGACCGGAGACTGATTCCTGAAAAACGTACTGCCCCGCTATGTCAGGGGTGAAGCTCGGGGTTTCTGATGTCGGATCCGTCACCGAGGTCACCGTGGACCCGCCCGGCGCTGACACGACCTGCCAGTTCCACGTCGTCTGTGAACCCCCGTTGGTCCCGCCGTCGAGGTACTGGGTGATCCCTATCGGAACATTGGTCAGCCCGCTCGTCATGGATGCGGGCGCAATGTAGACGGTTGTCGTCGAGGTGTTTGTTCCGTCCGAAACGGTGAGCTGGAATGCAAAATCGTTGCTGTTCGCGTAATTGCCCCCGCCCAGCCATGCCGAGATCCCGAGGACGCCGAACCTGTCCGGTATCTGGACCGGGACATCGAGGGATGAAAAGAACTGCTGCATGGTCGGCAGCTGGACCTGGAGGGTCTGGCCGCTGGTGCCGTTCAAGAAGGTCACCGGTGCAGCGATGAGCTGTCCGGCATAATTCGGAACCTGCGCCCAGGTGTACGTCAGCGGCTTGCCGGACGCACTCGTACTCGCGCTCCCGTCGATGGTCACCACCGCGCCAAAGCCGGTATTCCACTGGTCAGGGCCGGCATTCGCGACAAGCGCTGCGGACGGCGGTGCTGACAGTTTGAACGGCAGGTTCGTGGTCTTGCCTGCGACGATGGAGAGAGCGCCGGTCGTCTGGGACACATAGCCGCTCATTGATGCTGTCACCTGGTAAATGCCTATGGGCACGGTTGGAAAGGTAAAATTGCCGTTCGCATCGGTTGTCGAGGAGAATGACGACGGTGAAACCGTGACTGTCGCGCCGGTCAGGGGCTTGCCGGTTGCTGTGTCCGTCACACTGCCGGTTATCGAACCGGAACTCAATCCTGCTGAGCCCGTCGACCCCGAACATCCTGCCATGACGAGACCCATGAGAAGTCCCGTAATAAATAAAGATATAAAATGTTTGGAAACCGTGTTCATAGTATCTCCTTTACCGTACAGTTTAGTGCTGTTTATGGATATCTTACTTTGAGTCCTTATGCAATAAAATTTTATACCAAAGTCCTGCACTGCGGGCTGTCGTCATTTGTTTTGCCATCGGTACGGATTTCGGATATACAATCACGGATGAAGAAAATAGAGGACACTATTATTCTCTTCGTTGCAACCGGCATGTTTTCCGGGTTCCTGCCCGTTGCTCCGGGTACGTTCGGCAGCATCCTGGGGGCAGCGCTCGCGTACGGCGCATCGAAGTACCTGACACTGAACCAGTCCCTTGGCCTGCTCGGCATCCTGCTGGCTGCAGGGGTCTTTACGGCAGGGAGGGCGGAGATCATCCTGCATGAGCAGGACAGCGGGAAAATCGTCATCGACGAGATTGCAGGCATGTACATCACCATGCTCTTCCTCCCCATGAGCATCGTCCATCTTGCCGTGGGCTTCGTTTGTTTCAGGATCATGGACATCGTCAAACCGTTTCCGATCTCGTCCATGGACCGCCATATCCACGGGGGCACAGGGGTCATGCTCGACGATGTCGCCGCGGGCCTTGCCTCGAACGTGCTTGTCCGTATCGTGATCTTTTTTATCGAGATCGCATAGGCATGCTGCGGGCATTCATCGCACTCCCACTCGAAGAGGCCGCACGCGCTGCAATCGCCGGGATCA
>JAJYLM010000036.1 GCA_021787655.1 bacterium | reverse complement strand
CGTGGGGGGAAGGTCGAATATTCTGAAGGAGACGTTCGGAAGGGTCTTGTTCGAGAACGGACTGGTGAGCCAGCCGGACTATGAAGATTCCCTGAAGGAGGTGCTCGCGAAGAAGAAGAGGCACGGTGCTGTTTTGCAGGAGCGGGGCCTTCTGCCCATCAACATCAACGACGCACTCAAGCTGCAGCTCAGAATGCGGTTCGTGTATACCTTCAGCATGAGCGACGGTATCTTTCATTTCAGGGAGGCAGTTCTTCCCGAAAATGTTCTGTCCCAGTATTCCATGTCCCTGTTTAACCTGATCGCCGAGGGTGTCAAGCTGCACATGCCGAAACCCCTCCTGCTCGAATACGGGAACGACCATGCTGCAACGATCTACGCGAAGGGCAGGGATCAGTACGATCCGGCACTCCTGAATCTGACGCAGGCAGAGCTGAATCTCCTCCTCAAGCTGGCGGGAGACAAGCCCCTGCAGAAGGTCCTGGAAACGGTCCAGATGAAACCGGAAGAGGCGCTCAGCCTTCTGTTCCTGTTCCTGGGCATGGGCCTCATCGATGAGAAGAAGGAACGTACCGCGCAGGCGGCGCCGGGCACGGAAAAAGTAAAATTGAGCGAGGAACACCGCAAACTGGTCGAAGAATTCAAGGACAAACTCGATGAATTGAAAGAGAAGAACTATTACGAGTGCCTCGGTGTCAGTCAGCAGGCAAACAGCGGAGCGATAAAGAAGGCCTACTTTGTCCTCGCCAAACAGTATCACCCGGACCATTTTTTCGATTTTCCGGCGGAGGTCAGGGAGATGGCGGGTGAACTTTTTACCTTGATCACCACTGCCTACGAAACACTGACGAACGACGAAGAGCGTTCAAAGTATGAAGAGTATCTGAAGACCGGGAAAAAACAGATCGAAAACAACGAGGCGGACAAGATTGTCAAGGCAGAGCTGCAGTTCCAGAAGGGCCAGATCCTCCTGAAAACGAACAGCCTCAAGGAGGCGTACGACAATTTCAAGTGGGCAGTGGAACTCAACCCCATGGAGGGAGAATACTTCTCCTTCCTCGGCTGGTCGATCTTCAAACTGGACCCGAACTCCGATGCCTCGAAGGCAAAGGCGATCGAATATATCCAGCGCGGCCTGCAGCTGAACAAGGAACATGATACGGGATATTATTTTCTCGGCAGGATTTTGAAAGTCAAGGGAGAGGAGCAAAAAGCGCTTGAGGCTTTCAAGACGGCGTATGCGAAAAACCAGCAGAACATCGATGCATTGCGGGAAATCCGCGCGTACGAGCTTTCCCAGAAAGGCCAGAAGGGCGTTTTCAAGAAGCTTTTTAAGTGATCGGAGGTACGGGAGCATGATTCAGAAGACTGAGTACATATGGATGGACGGAAAATTGATACCGTGGGACGATGCCAAGGTGCATGTCCTGACACACTCGCTTCACTACGGTGTTGCCGCATTCGAGGGCATACGGGCGTATGTGACGGAGAGCGGGCAGTCCGCGGTATTCAGGCTGGACAAACATGTGGACAGGTTTTTTGATTCCGCCCACATCATGCTCATGGATTATCCGTACACAAAACAGGAGATCTCCAACGCTATCCTCGAGACGCTCCGGAAAAACAGGCTCACGGCAGGCTATATACGTCCTATATCCTTTTTAGGGTACGGAGACATGGGACTTTACGTGGAGAACAACCCGGTCCATATCGTGATTGCGGCGTGGCCGTGGGGTGCCTACCTCGGGGAAGACGGTCTGAAGAACGGGATCAGGATAAAGATATCGTCGTTCGTGCGGTACAATGTCAATGCATCGATGAGCAAAGCAAAGATCAGCGGTGCGTACGTGAATTCAATCCTCGCCAAGCGGGAATCCAAGCTTGCAGGGTATGACGAGACCATCCTCCTCGATGAAGAGGGGTATGTTGCAGAGGGCAGCGGGGAGAACGTGTTCATCGTCAAGGACGGCGTCCTCAAGACCCCGCCCCTGACCTCCATTCTGCCGGGCATAACGCGGGCGACCATTCTGCAGCTTGCAAAGGAGAGCGGTATTCCGGTCGAGGAGACGCGTTTTACGCGGGATGAGCTGTATATAGCCGACGGGGCGTTTCTCAGCGGCACGGCTGCGGAGATCACACCCATCCGCGAAGTCGACAACCGCACGATCGGTGCAGGGAAACCCGAGCCAATCACGCTCCGCATCCAAAAAAAATTCTTTGATAGTGTCAAAGGAAAAGACAAGAAACACAAGGACTGGCTGTTCTCGTATAAAGTATGAGTGTGCCAGATAAAATATACCGGTATGCCCTGATTCTCATCACAATTCTGGCGACCGGTATTACCGGCTTCATGGTCCTCGAGAAGTTCAGCTTTATTGAAGCGCTCTACACGACCATCGTTATCCTGAGTACCGTCGGTTACAGCGGCGGGGCGCGGCAGCTCGATGCACGCGGCGAGCTGTTTGCCGTCTTTATGATCGTCATCGGCATCGGCTTCGTAACGTACAGTGCGGGCGGCCTGTTCAGGGCGATCATCGAAGGCGAATTGCAAAGATCCATCGGGAGGTTGAGGGTGACAAAAACAATAGAACATCTGAACAATCACTACATTCTGTGCGGCATGGGCAGGATTGGCTCAATCGTTGCGACAAAATTAAAGGCCGGCAATATTCCCTTTATCGCAATCGACAAGGATTTGAACATCGCGAACCTGACGGAAACGCTTGATTGCCTGTTTCTCCCCGGCGACGGTACGGATGAGAACATCCTGAAGAAAGCGGGCATCGAGAGGGCGCGGGGGCTCATTGCAGCGATGGCGAACGATTCTGACAACGTCTACACCGTTCTGACGGCCCGCGATTTGAATCCGTCCCTGTATATCATCTCGAGGGCGGGCGAAAGCAGTTCCATCTCGAAACTCTACAAGGCGGGTGCCAACAGGGTCATCTCTCCCTACATTATCGGCGGCGAGAAGATCGCACAGAGTGTCATTAAACCAAATGTCATCGATTTCATGGAGTTCGCCACTGCAGAGACGAACTTCGAGCTCAAGATAGAAGAGCTCATGATCCAGGACGGTTCCGAACTCCACGGTCAGACTGTCGAACAGGCCAAGATCCGCCAGCTCCATGACATAACGATCATTGCAGTCAGAAAGCCCCACGGAGAATTCATTTATAACCCTTCTCCGCATTTCCTCCTGAACAAGAATGACATCCTGATCGCCGTCGGGCATCCGGAAGCCATAGAGAAATTCGAGAAACTGACGTCACCGAAGCATTGAACGCAGACGCCGTGTTCGGGATGTTCCCTTATGCCGGTTCTCACGGCCGGATATCAGCGCTGGACAAATTTTTCGTTGCTGACCTGCCATATCACGTACGGGCTGTGAACGACGTCTCCTTCGCTGTCAAAGCTGATGGTTCCGAGTGCCGTATCGAAACTGTGCGTGTGGATATACTGCACGACGGCGGATGGAGCCGTCGAACCAGCCCCCTTGATCGCCGAGAGCAGGACATTGGCTGCCGCATAGGCGTAAACCGAGTACGGCCCGGGAGCACCGTACAATTTCGTGTAGTTCTGAATGAACTGCTGTGCAGACGGAACCGTGGTTATATCGGGACCGAAGGTCGCATACGTGCCCTCTGCCGCAGTGCCCGCAATGGCGATGAACTCAGGGCCCATGATACCGTCACCACCCATGAACAGGCTGTGGATGCCGAGCTGGCGTGCCTGCCTGACGAGCAGTCCCCCTTCCGGATAGACGCCGCCGAAATAGATCAGGTCAGGGTGCTGCGCCTTGACGTTGGTAAGGACAGCCCTGAAATCCTTGTCTCCCTGGATGATGGCGCCGTAGTAGACGACCTTGCAGGAGTTGCTCAGCCATTTCCTGAACTCGTCGGCAAGGCCCTGGCCGTAGGTGGTCTTGTCCTGGATGATCGCTATGCGCGAGAGCTTGAGTTTTTTACACACGAAATTGGCAGCGATGCGTGACTGCTGGTCATCCCTGCCGCACACACGGAATACATCGCTGAAGCCCTGTTCGGTGAGCTGGGGATTGGTGGATCCATGGGATATCATGGGGATGCCGGCCCTGTGATAGACCGCTGAGGCCGGGATGGAGCAATTACTGTTGAAGTGGCCGATGACACCGGCAACACCGTCCGTCACGAGCCTGTTTGCAACCGCAACAGCCTGTCTCGGGTCGTGCTGATCATCTTCGACGATGAGCCCGATTTTCTTTCCGAGCACACCGCCTTGTGCATTCCATTCCTGGACAGCCAGTTCCACGCCGCGCCGCTCATCCCTTCCAAAAACAGACTGATCTCCGGTCATCGGGCCTGCGACACCGATGCGTACCATGTTTGCTTTGTGGGTGCATGACGGCAGCAGGGCAATAACGACAACAATCCACGCGTATTTTTTCATGTTCCTGCCTCCGATGCTAACCTTGTAGCGGACTTACCGGGTATCAGTCAAGAAAGCGGTTATTATTAGGTGACATCGGGTAAAAAATAGTGTAGACAGATCGATAACTGTTCGAATCCACAGGAGGAAAAAAGCATGCGGAGTTTAAAAAACGTTCTGTACGGCAGTGTAGTTGCTTTTCTTACGATGATCGTGCTGTCCCTGTTTACTCTCACCGCCAGGGGTGACGAGTTTGTAAAACTTTCTTCTCCTCCGTTACCGGCCAAGGCACTCGAAGGTCTCAGCGTTACCGATATTGCCAATCTCGAGGCTGGCAAGATCGTTGTTCTCAAGCAGGATTCAGGCGAAGGCAAGGATAAGAAGTCCCTGATCCTGGCATCGCTTCTGTTTGATCAGCCGATTGATAAGGTGTGGAGCATGCTGAAGCAGACAGACCGTCAGAAAGAATACCTTCCCCACCTGAGGGAGGCGACAATCGTCCAGGGAAACGACGACGGAAACATTACCCAGTTTTTACTCAAGATCATGTTTTTCAATATCAGGTACCGTGTGGACCACTCGTTCGACAACAAGGCGTACCGGTTATCATGGCACCTTGACCCCAATTATAAGAACGATCTCAAGGAGCTGTACGGATATTACCATCTGTATAAGGTTGATGATACACACACCCTTGCACGGTACGGCAGCAGGGTTGATATCGGGATGCTGGTCCCGGAATTTATCGAGGATGCGCTGACCAGAAAAGACCTTCCGACAGCCCTCGGCAATGTAAAAAAATGGATAGACTCGGGCGGTACCTTCAGGAAGAACAAATAGAGGGACAGTGCGGGGCTTTCCCACAGGGCGGGAACGTACCATGAAGCAGGTCGCCGTTGTCGATCTGGGAACGAATGCCATGAGGCTTGCGGTCGGACAGGGGCAGGCTGGCAGGTACGATCTGCTGCACTACGTCCGGTTTCCGAACAGGCTCAGCGAGGGTATGTTTGCGGACGGTATGCTGCAGCAGCAGCCTGTGGACAGGACCCTGCAGGCACTTGCCGACATCCAGGCAGCGCTCCGGACATTCAAGGTCGATGCCCTGCGGCTGATTTCCACAAGCGTTCTGAGAACTGCAAAGAACGCAGATTATTTTGTGGATCTCGTCCGGAAGCGGACAGGATTCTCCATTGAGATCATATCCGGGAGCGAGGAGGCGCGTCTTATCCATACCGGCGCTGTCAACGGCATCGATACCGGAGGAAAACGGGCATTTGTGATAGATATCGGCGGAGGCAGCACCGAATTGTCGGTCGGCAATGCGGACACCATCGAGTTTGCGGTATCAATAGAAAGCGGTGCCGTCCGTCTGAAGGAATGGTTTTTCCACCACGACCCTCCGTTTCCCGATGAGCTTGCCGGGATACAGAAAGCCATCGATCATGACTTTGCAGGGGCACTGAACCAGGTCCGGGAGTTGAAACCGCAGATGCAGGTTGGCGTGCCCGGGAATATAGGGACAATTTACAATACGGTCAAACCGAAGGACGGACTGATGATGCAGGATCTCGAATCGCTGTACACCAGGCTCTCGAGCCTGACGGTGCCGGAGATCAAGACGTTCACCGGACTTGAGCCTGACAAGGCAGACATCCTTCTGCCCGGCCTGATGATACTGATGAAGATCATGGACGTAACGTCCCTGCAGCGCTGTTACGTTTCCCAAAAAGGACTCCTCCACGGTCTGATGATAGACCTGTTCTCGCGCTGACGCGCGGGCTGTCTTATCCGGCCTTCATGATCAGCGGGGCAAGATGACGGTAGACGATAGGAACGATGAGCGGATACAGACCCCACATGAGGGATATGACGGTCAGCACCGACGCCTTGCTCCTGAAGATGAGGAATTTATTGTCCGGGAAATAGAACATATCGAGGCCCGATGCATTGCTGTACTCGTACAGAAAGCCCACGAGGACGCCTGCGGGATACCGCAGGTACCAGTGCATGCCGCTGACAAGGTACGAGAGCCCGCCGAAGACGAGCATGACAGCGAGCACGATATGGATGACGAAATTCTTTTTCGAGGTGTAGGTCCACAGTTTGAATTTGTAGGCTGCCGCTTCCATGACGAGCTGGCCGGCAAGGCATAATACCATAAATACCGCGACGTCGATCACCATAAACCCTCCTTGAGGTTTTTTGTGTTCAGGTTTCCACAGGCAACCCTTTTTCCTGACCGCAGATCGTCGGACACCGGGGGTAAAATCTTGATCCATCATGCTCCAAACAGACGCCGCTGTCAATGGATTAAAGGGCTAACTTTTTTGTTGCTTTGCCTGTAGAATGTATTATGAAAATAAGAGGAGGTTGTTGATATATGCAGCAGAACCAGGATCCCAAGAAGGATGCAGGGATACAGATACAGCTTGATGAAGCGACGGCGCAAGGGGTGTACGTCAACCTTGCACTGATCAATCATACGGAAACGGAATTTATCCTTGATTTTATTTATGTCCAGCCGCAGGCCCCGCAGGGGAAGGTCAGGAGCAGGGTGCTGACGAGCCCGGTGCACATGAAACGCCTGATGAATGCGCTGGCGGAAAATCTGAAGAAGTACGAGGACAGATTCGGCGAGATAAAGCTGGCACAGGAACAGCCAGTACAAAAAATCGGATTTTTACAGTAGATCATGGACATAAAGGATTCACTATCGCATAACCTTGATGCTGTGGACAGCTACATACGCAAGGTTACCACGCACAGCATACCCGCCATCACCGAGATAAGCCAGCACCTGATTGCGAGCGGGGGGAAGAGAATCAGGCCGTACCTTGTTATTCTGAGTTCCCGGATATTCCGTGTCCCTGCATCCGTCTATACCAGGATCGCCGCAGCTATCGAGATCTACCACTCGGCGACCCTTTTGCACGACGACGTCGTTGATAATGCAAAACACCGGCGCGGAACACCGTCCGCAAACGATATATGGGGTAACAAGAGCAGTATCCTGGTGGGTGATTTTTTGCTTGCAAGTTCTTCCTCCATCATCGCAGACATCGGGAGCAAGGAATTACTCGGCTTGTTCATACGGGTCCTCGGTCTCATGGCAGAGGGGGAACTGGTCCAGCTCCGGTTGAGCAGGGATCCCAAATTGTCGCAGCAGGACTACTATACCATCATCAAGAAAAAAACCGCTTACCTCATTTCTGCTGCATGTGAGAGCGGACCGATCATGGGAAAGGCATCACGCTTGGAGCAGTCCAGGCTGAGGCAGTACGGACTGCTGATCGGTATTGCCTTTCAGCTCATTGATGATAATATTGATTATTTATCACCGGGAAAGATGTCGGGCAAGGACAAGGGGGTCGATCTCAAGGAGGGTAAGGTTACCCTGCCCATGATCGTGGCGCTTTCGAATGCGGACAGGAAAGACAAGGCCGTGCTCAAAGCCGCGCTGAAAAGCGCTGAAGGCGATGGAGATCTGTTCCGGAACGTGCATGACATTATAGAGAAGAATCATGGATTTGAATATACCAAGAAGAAGGCCGGAGATTTTGCAACCAGGGCGTTACGGCTCCTGGACGGTCTGCCCCGCTCATTGGAGCTTGAAGAGCTGAGGAGATTCACGCTGAACGTGGCCGAGCGAAAATCCTGACAGCCGGCCTTACATTTTTGTATACCTTGGAGGGTTGAAAACACTATGACTGAACCACACGATAATATCGTCATTGCCGATATTGAAGACGAAATGAGGCGTTCCTACCTCGACTTTGCGATGAGCGTCATCATCGGAAGGGCGCTGCCTGATGTGCGGGACGGGTTGAAGCCCGTCCACCGGAGGATCCTCTATGCAATGCTCGATCTCGGGAATACCTATGATAAACCGTTTAAGAAGTCCGCACGGGTCGTCGGCGATGTGATCGGCAAATACCATCCGCACGGAGATGTTGCCGTGTACGATACCATTGTCAGAATGGCACAGGACTTCACCATGCGCTCGACACTGGTCAACGGTCAGGGAAATTTCGGTTCCATCGACGGCGATCCTCCGGCTGCCATGCGGTACACCGAGGTGCGGATGCAGAGGCTCGCGGGGGAGATGCTCGCAGATATCGACAAGGAAACCGTGGACTTCGTACCGAACTACGACAATACATTGTCCGAGCCTTCGATCCTTCCCGCAAGGTTCCCGAACCTCCTGGTCAACGGGTCATCCGGTATTGCGGTCGGAATGGCGACCAACATACCGCCCCATAACCTCACCGAGGTCATCGACGCACTCATAGCGCTCGTCCGGAACCCGGCCCTTGAGACCGGCGACCTGATGCGCTTTATACCCGGTCCAGACTTCCCGACCGGCGCATTCATCACCGGAGCAGAGCAGATCCGGGAGGCGTACGCCACCGGCAAGGGCGTGATCAGGATGCGGGCGAGGGTCATCACCGAAAAAGCACGGGGAGACAGGGAAAATATCATTATCACCGAGCTGCCGTATATGGTGAACAAGGCAAAGCTCGTGGAGAAGATAGCAGATCTGGTGAATGAGAAGGAGATAGAGGGGATCAGCGACATCCGGGACGAATCAGACAGGGAAGGCATGCGGATCGTGATCGAGCTGAAGAAGGACGAATTCCCCGCGATCATCCTGAACAAACTGTACAAGCATACGCAGCTCGAAGAATCGTTCGGCATCATTCTGCTCGCCCTGGATCACGGCAAGCCGGTGATCATGTCGCTCAAAGACATCCTCGCGAAGTTCATAGAGTTCAGGAGAGAGATCGTTACGAGGAGGTCCATCTACGAACTCCGCAAGGCCGAGGAACGGCTGCACATTCTCGAGGGACTGAAAAAGGCCATCGAGAATATCGATGAGGTCATAGCGACGATCAAGAAATCAAAGAGCACGCCGGAAGCCGAGGCCAACCTGATCCGCCGGTTTGAATTCTCGCCGGTGCAGGCAAAGGCAATCCTTGAAATGCGGCTCCAGCGGCTGACTGCTCTGGAAACGGAAAAGCTCCTTGCCGAATACCGGGAAACCGAGAAGCTCATCAAGAAGCTCAAGCGCATACTCTCCGACGAAAAAGAGCTCATGGCCATCATCGTTGCGGAGCTCGAGGACATCAAGCAGCGGTACGGCGACGAACGCAGGACGGAGATCATCGGCCAGACCAAGGACATCGAAGTCGAAGACCTTATCGCTGACGAAGACATGATCGTCACCGTCAGTAACCGGGGATACATCAAGCGGAATCCGGTCAGCCTGTACCGTGTGCAGAAGAGGGGAGGCAAGGGCAAGACAGCATCCGGCATCAAAGAAGAGGACTTCATCGAGAACCTGTTCGTGGCGTCAGCGCACAGCTCTATCCTCTTTTTTACGGACAAAGGCAGGGTGTACTGGCTGAAGGTTTACGAGATACCGCAGGCAGGAAGGGCATCCAGCGGCAAGCCTATCGTGGGGCTGCTCAGTCTCCAGGAGGGCGAAAAGCTGACGACGTACGTTCCGGTCAAGGACCTTGCAGAGCCGCTGTTCCTGCTCATGGCAACGAAGAAAGGATACCTGAAGAAGACCGCGCTGTCCATGTACGCGAACCCGAGAAACGGCGGTATCATTGCCATTAATCTTGAACAGGACGACCGGCTTGTCGATGTCAGGCTCACGGACGGAAAACAGGAGCTGATCCTGTCGACCAAGCGCGGCATGGCGATACGGTTCCCGGAAACACAGATCAGGACCGTCGGGAGGGCTGCATACGGCGTGATCGGCATGAGCCTTGACAAGGATGACGAAATTATTGCCATGGACATGCTCGAAGAAGATGCAACCGTGCTGACGGCGACCGAGAACGGCTACGGCAAGAGGACCAAGATAGCCGCCTACCGGCTGCAGCGGCGTGCAGGCAAGGGCATCATCAACGTGAAGATTACGCCCAAGACCGGCGATGCCATATCCGTCATCAAGGTGAAAGACGACAACGATATCTTTATCATAACCAACACCGGGAGGATGATACGGCTCGGGGTGAAGGACATTTCCATCATCGGACGCAACACCCAGGGCATCAAACTGATCCAGCTCGAGGCCGGGGAAAAGGTGACCAAGGCTGTGCGTATAGCAGAGACCGAGGACGGCAACGGCGAAGCTCCGGACGGTGACGGGAGCGGCAGTACCGGGGGTACGGCAGAATCATAATGAAGGAATTTGGACGTCCGGCTGTTGTCAGAATAGCAGTCGCGCTTCTGCTCATAGCTGCAGGCATCATCTATGGTATTTCCTGCGATCGTGACAGGCCCGAGCATCTGTATGCACAGGCCATCGATGCAGCCGCAAGCGGGAATATAGAAGACGCACAGCACCTCTATAAAATCATCATACAGCGGTATCCCAACAGTTCCGTGAGGAAGGATGCACTCTATCAGCTCGGTGTGCTCGAATACCTCTACCTGAACGATTATACCACCGCACTCGAGTATTTCTATGATGTGGTTTACACCTATCCGCACTATGCACATACATTCGAGGCGTATATGTACATAGCCCAGATATACCAGGAGAAGCAGCATCTTCCGCAGAAGGCTATCGAGATCTACGAAAAGCTTCTCAGCAGTACGAAATCCGGGGATAACCTCAAGCGGCTGCTGCCAAAACTCGCTTTCGAATACGAACGTGTGGGTAACCTGGTGAAGGCGATCGATATCTATGAGAGGCTCCTGAAGCTTTATCAGACTCCTCCGGCAGGTTATTTGTATGAATTTGCCTATGTGAATTACCTTGCAGGTCATTACGGAGAAGCTGTCCGCGATTTCCAAAAGGTCGGTGCGCTGTATCCGCAGAGTCAGTACGATTTTTCAGCGCAGCTTGCAACTGCGGACTGCTATGAAGAGACCGGCCGGTCTGAGGACGCTCTCTCCCTGCTGAACGGTTTAAAATCGCAGTATCCTACCGAAACTTCCATCATCGGTATCAAGATAGACAGTATTCAGAAGCGAATCAGGAACAAGAAGAAATAGGAGACAACCGGAACGCAGCCCCGTTGCCGCGTGCGGAATTTTACCGGCTCCTGCGATGTTTGGCGTGCGCCACCTCTTTCGACGGTTTCTTTTTCTGTTCGGTGAATTCACCGGTAAAATCGACTCCGACGGAGTCTGTGATCCGCACCTTTCTGAACGGACCTCCGGCCGGGACAGCAGCGTCGTAGATCATGATATAACCGTCGATCTCAGGTGCAAAAAACCAGGGGCGAGCAAGAACCACCGAGGGATCCGACGGGTCATTACCCTCGATAAGTGCATCATAGGTTTTATCGATGAACGCCTGGGACAGGCCATGCATGATAGTCTGTGCCCGTTCATTCATTCTGTTGAGCCGTTCGGTAATCACTGCAGCAGGCACCTGGTCATGGAACCTGGAAGCGGGCGCCGGTTGCTCGCTTGAATACGGGAATACGCCGATACGGTGGAACGGATGGTCGTCGAAGAATCGCAGCAGCATTCCGAAATCGTCTTCTGTTTCGCCCGGAAAGCCGACGATCACGGTGGTCCGCAGGAATGGAGCCCGTATATGCCTGACGATTTTATCGATGGTCTTTCTGAGATCGTCCGGTTGTGTCGACCTGTTCATGCGCTTCAGGATGCTGCCCGATGCGTGCTGGATGGGCATATCAAAATAGTGCACTATCTTCGTGCTGTGCGCAACAAAGGAGAGAAACTCATCGGTGATGTGGGAAGGGTACAGATAGTGCAGCCGTATCCACCGTATGCCGTCGATGGCCTCCAATGCTTCCAGGAGCTGTGTTAATCCCCTGTGGCCCCGGTCGCTGCCGTAGTTCATGGTGTCCTGGGCGATGAGGTTCAATTCCACTGCCCCTGCGCGGGCTAAAGCCCTGGCTTCGGCAACGATGTCCTGCTGGTTCCTGCTGGTCAGACCGCCCTTGATGAAGGGGATGACACAGTACGAACACCGGTTATTGCAGCCGTCTGAAATCTTCAGGTAAACCGAGTTTCTGCCCCGGTACGGGACACGTTTCAGTTTTTCGGGGTACGATGTCCGCGGCAGCTCCGGGATTGCCGCATGCCTGCCGGAACGTCCGAGCAGTTCAGGGATGTGCTCGAAGCCGGACACACCGACAAAAAGGTCCACATCGCCCAGCTGTGCGGCGAGTTTATCGCCGAAGCGCTGTGCGAGACATCCGGTAACAACGACCTTCTTCACGAGCCCCGCCTTCTTTGCCTTGATCGACTGCAGAATGGCATCCAGGGACTCGTCGATCGCTTCCTTGATGAAACCGCAGGTGTTGATCACCACGGTCTCTCCTTTGATCGTGTCCCAGGTAACGGCGTACCCGGCCTTTTTGAAAGCCCCGGCGATGAGCTCGCTGTCAACGTCGTTCTTGGGGCACCCGAGCGGTATAATGGAAATCGTTGTTTTGTCTGTCATGGTCGTCAACGCCGCGGGATATTATTTTTTGCCGCCCGTCTTTTTTCGCCTGAGAAAACGGGATATGCGCTCCTGCCAGTCGTGTGTGGAAGACAGGTAGGCAAAATTGTCAGGCGAGTACAAGGCATGACGTGCAATGAGGTCGTTCGTCCGGCTGTTAATCGTGTTTTTCGTCATGAACAGTGCGTGGGGGGATCCTTCCATGATGCTCCCTGCAAGCTCGTCTGCCTTTTGCACAAGCGCAGCGGTATCCCTGACCGTGTAGTTGACCATGCCGGTCCTGAGTGCTTCGTCTGCCGCAACATATCTGCCCGTGAGCAGAAGCTCTTTCGTGTATCCTGCACCGACCAGGCTGATGAGCCGCTCGGTACATCCCGGCGGCAGTATCGCCCCTATCTTGACCGCCGGAAAACCGATTTTCGCGTCTGCGGTCATGATCCGAAGGTCCGAAGAAAGGGCAAGTCCGAACCCTCCGCCGAGGGCATATCCATGGATCAGTGCAATGACAGGTTTTGGAAAATTATACAACCGGTCCATTGTTGATTCGAGGAGGACGGCAAAGTCCCGCGCACGGGAGGTACTGCTGAACTCAACGAGGTCTTTCAGGAAAACGCCTGTTGAAAAGGCCCTGTCCCCGGCACCGCGCAGGTAAAGGACACGGTAGGTGCTGTCGCGCCCCACGGCGTCAAGCTTTTCACCGAGCTCACGTAACAGCTGCGCATCGAAGGCGTTCTGTTTCGCCGTATTGGTGATGGTTATGATTGCGGTCTGCCTGCGGTGCCGCTCAAGCACTATGGTCTTCATGGGTGTAAACGGTGCGTTTCCGTCATTGTCCGGGACTGTGGATGATCTCGACATCCTTCGGCGGTGTGAACGTAAACAGGCTGTCCGGAAGTGCGGTATTGAGCTTTATATTGCTGAAGGTTATCTCCGTGACGTTGTGGAACTTGTCGACGACGACACTCCTGACGATCAGGAAATTCTTCCGGTCAACGGCGAGCAGTATCTGTGCCGGCGCACCATTTCCGGAATGTTTCGGGGTGAGCTCCAGCGCATAGGTGCTTTTCGTGCTCTTCAGTTCCTTGTTCCTGCTGAAGGTGACGGAGAAATCATCGAGAATCCTGCCCATTCCGGTGAGGAACGTCTGCGTCGGTTTATAGTTGAACGATTTCTCAAAATTGCCGATGATGACCTGCTTGTCCGATGGCATGTAAAACCAGATGGTCTTCCCGTTGCTCACGATAAGCTGTTCCTTGGGACTCTTATATTCCCACCGGATCTTTCCGTCTTTTTTCATATAAACCATGCCGTGGTCCTGTTCGGATATCGAGAGTGTCTTCATGCTCGCCGTCTGAACGAAGTGGGCCTCCATGGATGTCGTCCTGTCGTACAGCGACTGCACCTTCTTCGCAACGGCATCCGCGGTCATGGCTGCCTGTGCATGCGAGCACAGGAGCAGAACAATGCCCATCAGTGAAAAAACTGTTATCCTTTTCATGTCCTCCTCCTTTCAATACTGGGTGTTATTTTGATACAAGGGTATTTTTACCGGCATTGTCTCCCCGTGAGATGATACCGTCTTTCTCCATCTTTTCTACCATCCGGGCAGCCCTGTTATATCCCACCCTGAGCCTCCTCTGGATCAGGGAGATGGAAGCAGAGCCGCTTTCCCTGATGATCTCGATTGCCTTGTTGTACAGTTCGTCCGTGGTTTCATCCTCCATCCCGGGTTCCGGCAGGGGTTCGTCTGCGATCTCGATCTCGTACGAAGGCTTCCTGAGCTTCCTGAGGTAGTCCGTAACCCGCATGACCTCGGCATCCGAAACATAGGCGCCGTGCACCCGGATCGGCTGGGACTCGCCGGGTCCGATAAACAGCATGTCGCCGGCACCGAGCAGCTCCTCGGCACCGGACTGATCGAGGATAATCCTCGAGTCCGTTTTTTGGGGCACCTTGAGGGCAATCCTGGACGAGAAATTCGATTTGATCGTACCCGTAATGACGTCGACGGACGGCCGCTGGGTCGCAAAGATAATGTGGATACCGGCAGCCCGGGCTTTCTGTGAGAGCCTGATGATATGCTCCTCGACCTCCTTGGGGGCCGTGAACATGAGGTCCGATAGCTCATCGATGATGATCACGATTTTCGCGAGCTCCTGGGACTCTTCACCGGTCAGCTTCTTCGACCGGACCATCTGGTTGTACACTGATATATTGCGTGCCCCTGCTGCATTGATCATACGGTACCGCCGGTCCATCTCGCCGGTTGCCCACCGGAGGATGTAGGTCGCTTTTTTCGGGTCAGTGATGACCTCGTGGAGGAGGTGGGGAATATCGTTGTAGGGCGAGAACTCGAGCATCTTCGGATCCACGAGTATGAATTTCAGCTCATCCGGCGTCGCCTTGAGCAGCAGGCTCATGATAATGGCGTTCATGGTCACACTCTTGCCGGAATTGGTGGAGCCTCCGATCAGCAGGTGGGGCATCTTTGCAAGGTCGGCCACCACCGGCTCTCCGGTCGTGTCGACACCGAGGCAGATCGTGAGCAGCGATGAACTCTCCTGGAATTTCTTCGATTGAAGCACTTCCTTGAGATACACGATCCGTCTCGATGCATTCGGCACCTCGATGCCGACAGCGGATTTTTCCGCAAGGTGCGGCTGGATGCGGACGCCGGGGACTTTCATTGCAAGCGCAAGGTCGTCGGAGAGGTTGACGATCTGGCTCACCTTGACGCCTGCGGCAGGTTCGAATTCGTACAGGGTAATAACCGGACCCGGCCTGATATTGGTTATCTTTCCGTTCACATTGAAGTCCGAAAGCTTCTTCTCGAGCGTCCGTGCGTTGAACTGCAGCGATGCAGTATCGTACTCTATGTCCCTGGCTTCGTAATCATCGAGCAGCCTGATCGAGGGCTTTTTGAAGTTGCCCGGCAGTGCCTTGAAAAGTTCTTCCTGAACAGGTTCCGGGATTTTCTTCACCTGGTCCGGCTGCTGCTCTTTTTTCCGGGGAGGCTCAATGACGATATCCACGGCCCTGTCCTTGATCCCGCTCTTTTCTTTCAGCCGTTTTCTTTTTTCCCTCCAGACCAGGACAGCGGTACTGATGCTGCGGAGTTCCCGGGTGAGACCCATACCCCCGCTGACGGCGAGGCTGAAGGTAAGCAGCAGGAACTGTGTCAGGGGCTTCCGGAACAGAAGCACAATCGAGATGAGCAGAAGGGTGATTGCAATCACTGCGTTTCCGGTGGTCCCGAGGTACGGGTGCAGCTTGCTGCTGAGCGTATACCCTATCCATCCTCCTGTTGTCCGCATATTTGCGTTCGGCGACGATGCAGTCAGAGCTGAGATGGTGAAGGACAGGGACGGTATAAACAGCAGCAGTCCCGCGATTCGCATCCGCCGGTGCTTCCAGGTGTCCTTGAGAAGCATGGCGAGAAAGAGCACGATACCAAGGATGCCGATCACGTACCCGGACAGTCCGAAGAGCATGAAGAGGAACTCTGCGATGTTCGCGCCTACTTTACCGCCCATGTTGTGATACACGGTGCTGTGCACGTCGTTGAGCCACGTGGGGTCGTGCTGGTCGTACGACAGGAGGCTTATCAGGAGGAAGAGCGACACCGAGAGGGTGATGATGGCTGCGATGTCCCTGAGGATTACATTTTCTTTTCTGCCGGTG
>JAJYLM010000035.1 GCA_021787655.1 bacterium | reverse complement strand
GCCGTGCCCGGATAGTCTCGTAATTGACGATGTTGCCGTTATGGGCGACCGCAAGGCTGCCGTCCTTGTACTCGACGGCGAACGGCTGTGCGTTGCGCAGCTCGCTCGACCCGTAGGTCGAATAGCGGACATGGCCTATGGCGTGGCGCCCGTGCAGCATGGAGAGGATGTGCTCGTTGAACACGTCGTTGACCAGGCCCATCTGCTTGTAGGAGTAGAGCTTGGTCCCGTCCGATATGGCGATGCCGGCGCTTTCCTGCCCCCGGTGCTGGAGTGAGTAGAGGCCGAGATAGGTCAGCCGTGCTGCATCCGGGTTGTTCCAGATGCCGAATACCCCGCAATCTTCTTTTAATTCATCCATACCCTATAGTCCTTTTTCATACGCGACCCTCATGGTTTCCACCGGCACGGAGAACACCTTTCCGATGGCCAGGTTTTTGCCGCCGACCGCGCCGATGATTGTCAGCGGTATGCGGGAACTGTGTGCCATTGTCTCGATCCTGCGGAGGTGCCGGCGTGCAGCCGTCAGAACTATCCGGTGCTGTGACTCTGAAAACAGCTCCAGGTCAGGCCTGTACCGCCACGCTATGTTGATTTTCGCACCTTTGCCGCCTGCCATTGCGCACTGAGCAAGCGTGACCGCGAGCCCTCCCTCGGAACAGTCAGACGCCGATTTGACGAGGCGTGCCTTGTTCAATGCACCGATCAGATCGACCAGCCGTCGTTCGGTTTCCGGCGATACCCTTGGCGGAGCCCCGGTTATCTTCCCGGCAACGAGCTTAAGATACTCACTGCCCCCGCACTCATCAAGGGTTTCTCCCAGCAGGACGATCACGTCGCCGTTGTCCTTGAACCCGGGCGTTATCCGCTGCTCGAGCGTGTCCATCAGTCCCACCATGCCGATGACCGGCGTCGGGTAAATGGAGGAACCCTCTGTTTCATTGTAGAAGCTCACGTTGCCGCTCACGACCGGTATGCCCATGGTGAGGCACGCAGCCGATATGCCGTTGATGGATTCTATGAACTGCCACATCACGTCCGGGTTCTCCGGGTTTCCGAAGTTCAGGCAGTCGGTCACCGCGAGTGGGCGTGCGCCGACGCACGCGATGTTCCGCGCCGCTTCGCAGACCGCGATCTCCGAGCCTGCGAACGGGGCAAGCTCCGTGTACCGTGCATTCCCGTCCGTCGTCATCGCGATGCCCTTGCGGGTGCCTTTGATCCGCAGCAGTGCTGCATCGGCACCGGGCTTGATCACCGTGTCTGTGCCAACGCTGTGGTCGTACTGTTCGAACGCCCAGCGCTTGCTGCCGATGGTCGGCGAGGAGAGCAGGCTCAGGAACGTTTCCCGGTAATCCTTCGGTTCTGGTATCAGCTCCGCTGCGTTCACTGTTGCAGCGGCCGTTATCGAAGCAGGCATGCGCGCATACCGGGTATAGACCGGTGCCTCGTCCACGAGCATATCGAGCGGCAGCCGCGCCTGGAGCTGGCCGTTTGCCCGGACGATGATCTCCCGGGTACCGATGAGCTTCCCGATCTCGCTGACATCGAGGTTCCACTTTTTGAAGATTGCCTCGACGGCCTTTTCGTGCCCTTTCTTCGCTATGATCAGCATCCTTTCCTGTGATTCGGAGAGCATGATCTCGTACGGGAGCATGCCTTCTTCGCGCTGGGGGACCTTGTCGAGATCGATCTCGATGCCGAGCCCGCCCTTTGCAGCCATTTCAACGGACGACGAGGTGAGGCCCGCTGCACCCATGTCCTGAATCGCAACGATGTGGTCGGTCTTCATGAGCTCGAGGCACGCCTCCATGAGGAGCTTTTCCATGAACGGATCGCCGACCTGGACCGTCGGTTTCAGGACCGCGGTCTCATCCGTGAAGCTTGCAGACGCCATGGTAGCCCCGTGTATCCCGTCCCTGCCGGTCTTTGACCCGACGTAGAACACCGGATTGCCGGCGCCGGACGCCTTTGCCAGGAAGATCCTGTCGTCCCGGACCACGCCCACGGCCATGGCATTGACCAGGATGTTGTCCTTGTAAGCAGCGTCGAAATAGACCTCCCCGCCGACCGTGGGAATGCCCATGCAGTTCCCGTAGCCTGCGATGCCCGCGACAACGCCGTCGATCAGATATCTCATCTTTTCGTCATCCGGTTCCCCGAACCGCAGGGAATCGAGGATGGCGACCGGCCGTGCACCCATGGTGAAGATGTCCCTCAGGATACCTCCGACCCCGGTCGCAGCACCGTTGTACGGTTCGATGAACGAGGGATGGTTGTGGCTTTCCATCTTGAAGACGAGCGCCAGTCCGTCTCCGATGGAGACCACGCCTGCGTTCTCCCCCGGACCGATGAGCACGTTCTTCCCGGACGAGGGCATGCGTCTGAGGTACGGACGGGAGCTCTTGTAGCTGCAGTGCTCGCTCCACATCGCGGAAAAGATCCACAGCTCGGTCAGGTTGGGTTCCCTGCCGGTACGATCGACGATCCTCCGGTATTCTTCCGGGGTAAGGTTGAGTTCTTTCAGTATCGTTTCGAGATTTTCCATATTATGCCAGTGCCTTTTTGATCGAGAGGAAGATCTTTTTGCCGTCATCGCTGCCGAGCACGCGGTCGGCTGCCCGCTCCGGGTGCGGCATCATGGCAAGGATGTTGCCCGCGGGAGTGCACAGACCCGCGATGTTGTCCAGCGACCCGTTCGGATTGGACTGTCCGGTCGTTTTGCCGCCGGCATCCGTGTACCTGAATACGACCTGCCGGCTGTGCTCCAGATCTGCGAGCGTCTGCCCGGAGCCGTAGTAATTGCCGTCTGCATGAGCAATGGGGATCTTCAGCACGTCGCCCCGTTTATACAGGAGTGTAAAGGGAGTATCATTGCGTTCGACCCGGACGAACACGTCCCTGCAGATGAACTTCAGGGAGGTGTTCCGCTGCATTGCACCCGGCAGCATCATCGCTTCCAGCAGGATCTGAAACCCGTTGCAGATCCCGAGGACGAGGCCCTGCCTGTCCGTGTACTCCTGCAGTGCTTCCATGACCGGGGAGAAGCGCGCGAGCGCACCGGCGCGAAGGTAATCCCCGTAAGAAAAACCCCCGGGAATCACGATCAGCTGGTACTGCCTGAGGGATTTCGTTTCATACCAGACAGCATCGACGCTGCAGCCCGCAGTCTGCGTGAGTGCAGCCACGGTGTCCCGGTCGCAGTTCGTACCGGGAAACACGATGACACCTGCTTTTATCTTCGGCATGATTATTCCCCGGTGATCTCGAAGGTGAAGTCTTCGATCACCTTGTTGACCAGCAGTGTCTCGCACATCCGTCTGACCTCGGCCTGCGCCGATGACCGGTCCTGGTCGTCGAGCTTGATCTCGATGTATTTGCCGATCCGGACCTCCTGGATGCGGCCGAATCCGAGCCTGCCGAGCGCACCGGATACTGCCTTGCCCTGGGGGTCGAGAATGCCCTTTTTCGGTTTGATAAAAATTTTTGCCAGCATCGTCATCTCCTCTGTCTGCTCACGGTCCCCTGCGGCCGCTGCTCTTCAAACGCCTTTTCTCACGGTACTGAAATAAAACCAGAGAACAACCAGCAGCAGGACACCAAATGAATAAAACAATACTATGGATATAACTGTCAATAAAAGCGTATTCTCGACCGGGATGAACGTAAACCGTGTCAGCATTCTGACCGCATAAAACAGCGACATCAGCCCTGCGCTGACGAAGCAGATGAAGGGCAGCAGCACGGGCTTTCCCTTGAAAAACAATTCGTGGACCTTCCGGTAAACGGCGTATGCAGACCACAGCACGAGTGTCCAGAGAACCCACGAAACGTATGCTGCGAAGCTCAGGGTGGAGAAATAATAATAAAAGTCGAACAACGGGGCGAATATGAACCGTGCTGCGCCCCAGTATTGGCGGGGGTAATCGTAGACGATGGGGATGATCCTGCTGCCCTGCTTGTCCCGCAGCATGGACACGATCGTCGACTGGAGCCGCGGGAGGCTGTAATCCTCGTATCCCGGGATATAAAAGGCTGTCCACGTGGACGCAAAGTTGCCCCAGCCGTGCCAGTCGCTCGAGGCAAGGAGCGGTGTCCCGTGTTCCTGCGAGAACTGCTCAGCCTGCGCCCTGATCTGCCGGGTGAGGAGCTGCTTATGCCCTGCGTTGGCTATTTCGAAGGCATCCACGCCGTCCTTCAGATAGTGATCGAGATCGACCGGACCGTGGAGCCACCACAGGGCGAGGACCAGCGCTCCTCCACGGCTGTGTACCCGCTGCGCAAGGCCGCGGACCGTTGAAGGGCAGTCCGGACACCATCCGGCGACGGACCCGGTAATGCCGAGGGCCAAAAAGTAGTGCGGGTCATTTTTAACCCGCACCTCTTCGCCGATCATGGACTTGAACGGGGTCATCATGGCAAGGTCCTGTTCGGCGATACCGCCCTGTATGTTGTAGTGCTCCGTGACGAACCACGCAGAAAATCCCTGCTGTTCATGCCAGGCCATGTTCTGCCCGGGGGAGACCAGCCCGTCATGGGAGTAAAACGTGTGGGAGTGCGGGTCAACGAGGCAATAGTTCTTCGCCGGGGCGACGCTGAGCAGCGGGAACGGCGTGAACAGGACATAAACGACGAACAGGGAAAATCCAATCATGTAGCCGATGATGTAGACGGGCAGTTTTGCAAAACGCCGTTTCAAGACCGCGAACATGACCACGAACAACAGCCCCCAGGAGAACAGTGCGATGCTTTCCTGCCTGATGTAGTGGTTGGTGCTCAGGTAGACAGGGATGCCGATAAACGGTGCAAAGATCCGGTCGATTTTCGGCACGACCAGGCGGAAGTTATGGAGCGGCGCATAGGTCGCAGCATTCAACAGTCCAAACGTCCCGGCAGGCAGGAGTTCCAGCAGGGTAATTGCGGCGAGAAACAGGAAGAGGAACGGATGGCGCTTCAGGATGGCCTTCACCTGGCGGCCTCTGGTTCCGAAGCACCGGTTTTTTTTCTTGTCAGCACGGCAAAAATGCATATATTGATCATGCGGCAACACTATTATAGAACACGGCAAACTGCAAGAGCTTGTTCGTAACGTGTTATAAAAACGGACTGTTTTTTGTGGTCATGCAGTGCGCAAAAAATACTGTTGACACGGGAAAAAATAACTATATATAGTCAGTCCAAGCATTTATTATACTATATGTAGGAGGGTGTATGGGTAACGCTACGGATATCAATATACGGCATCTGGTCCCGCCGTTTTCATTGGACCTCACGGAAAATTCCAAAAAAGTACTTGAAAAAAGGTATCTGAAAAGGAACGAATCGGGTATTCCTGTCGAGTCACCCGAGGAAATGTTCCTGCGTGTAGCCTATACCATCGCCAAGATCGATGCACAGTACGAACCGTCGGCAGATATCGAACAACTGACGTACCGGTTTTATGAGATGATGGGAAATCTGGAATTTTTGCCGAACTCTCCCACGCTGATGAATGCAGGCAGGGAACTCGGGCAGTTGTCGGCGTGTTTCGTTCTGCCGGTCAACGATTCCATGGAGAGCATATTCGAGACCATAAAAAATACGGCGCTCATCCACAAGAGCGGCGGGGGCACGGGTTTCTCGTTTTCGAGAATACGGCCGAAGAACGACGTCGTCCTTTCCACCAAGGGCATCTCCAGCGGCCCGATATCGTTTATGACGGTGTTCGACGCTGCGACCGAAACCATCAAGCAGGGCGGGACGCGGCGGGGCGCGAACATGGGCATCCTCAGGGTGGACCATCCGGATATTATCGAATTCATCCATTCGAAAGAAAAGACCGATAAGCTGAACAATTTTAATATATCCGTCGGGCTGACCGAGGATTTTATGGAAGCCGTGGAGAACAACCGGGAGTACGATCTCCTGAACCCGAGGACCGGGCAGCAGGGAGGTACATTGAACGCGCGGGAGGTGTTCGACACCATCATCCACCACGCATGGCTCACGGGCGAGCCGGGTATCATTTTCCTCGACCGCATCAACAAGACGAACCCGACGCCCCGGGTCGGTGAGATAGAGAGTACGAACCCGTGCGGGGAGCAGCCCTTGCTTCCGTATGAATCGTGCAACCTGGGCTCGATAAACCTGTCCCTCATGGTGAAGGACAAGCAGGTCGATTTCGAGCGACTCGGCAGGGTGACGCGGGACGCGGTCCACTTCCTCGATAATGTGATCGACGCAAACCGGTTTCCGCTCCCCATGATCGAACAGATGACCAAGTCCAACCGCAAGATCGGCCTGGGCGTGATGGGCTTTGCCGATATGCTGATCTCCCTGGAGGTCCCCTATGATTCAGAGGAAGCGATCGAGATCGGCGGCAGGGTCATGAAAACGATCCAGGAGCAGGGGAGAGAGGAATCGTACAAGCTCGCCTCGGTACGCGGGGAATTCCCGAATTTCAAGGGGAGCATGTACGATACACCGGGTGCACGGCCGCTGCGCAATGCGACGATTACCACGATAGCTCCGACTGGAACGCTCAGCATCATCGCAGGGGTATCCAGCGGCATCGAGCCTGTGTTCGCACTTGCGTACACGAGGAATGTTCTGGAAAACACCAAGCTGCCGGAACTCCACCCCCTGTTCTTTGAGCGGGCAAAAAGGGAGCATTTTTATTCGGACACGCTCGGCAGGAAGATAACCGAAAAAGGCAGTATCCGCGGCCTGGAGGAGGTCCCCGGCCACTGGCAGAAGGTCTTCGGCGTTGCCCATGATATCACGCCGCTGTGGCACATCAAGATGCAGGCAGCATTTCAGCGCTACGTTGACAATGCGGTGAGCAAGACCGTGAACTTCCACAACAACGCAACCGAGCACGATGTCGAAGAGGTCTACTGGCTCGCGTATAAGCTCGGGTGCAAAGGTGTGACCGTGTACCGGGACGGCAGCAGGGAAAGCCAGGTCCTTACGGTCATGGGCGCCGCGCAAAAACCGAAAGAGGAAATCGCCGTCCAGAAAGAGTCATCGTCTCCCAAACCGAGGCCCGAGGTCATCGCAGGCACGACCAGGAGGATGATCACAGGGTGCGGCAACCTCTACGTCACGATCAACGAGGACGAAGATGGTCCCTTCGAGGTCTTTGCAGCCATGGGAAAGGCCGGAGGGTGCAGTTCGTCGCAGACCGAGGCCATATCCCGTCTCATATCCCTTTCTCTGCGGTCCGGCATAGACCGGGAAACGGTCATCAAGCAGCTCAAAGGCGTGCGGTGTCCTGCACCGGCACGGGAGCGGGGCGGCGGCGTCATCCTTTCATGTGCAGATGCAATCGCGAAGGCGATCGAGCGCCATCTCGAAGAACGGCAGGGAGGGCATGAGGAAGCCAAGCTGACGTTTTCCATCGATGCCTCGCATGTGACGAACGTCAATCCCAAGCACAATATCAAGGAAACGCCCTATGTTCTCGAGGGAGACATGCTCTATCCGTCCTGCCCCGAGTGCGGGAGTGTCATGATGCCGTCCGAGGGGTGCTATACGTGTCCGAGCTGCGGTTATTCGAAGTGCCTGTAAACCGCCGGTAACCCGGATGTGCGACGGTCGGGGCATCGTGCAATATGCCCCTACAATAGCATGGAATTGCAGGGCTATCAGACGGGATCTGCGTCAGAAGCGGACAGAGGACCTGTGAACTGGATTCCCGCGTTCGCGGGAATGACAGGAGAGGGTTCACCCGAAAAATGCGTTTGAGCGATAAGGAAGTTTATGCAATGAGCGATAAGCCCGCGTCAAAAAAAAGTATTCTTCGAAAATCCGTTGAGGATACCATACCGGGTAATAGCATATAAACTTACAGAGGACTAAAAACTCGGTTCTCTATGAAAATGCAGAGATACCAGGTGGATCGCGGGATTGAGCGAATAAGGAAACTTCCTTATTGCATTTTTCGGGTTAACCGCTCTGGTGTCCTGGGATTGATGTTGTGCGGACGGGGAACGGGTGTTACGTCTTGTTCTTATACTCGTTTGCCAGTGACTCTTTGAATTCTTCCGCAGTGAAAACGCCTTTTTTGATGAGGATGGCGATCAACGCCTTGATAAACGGCAGGAGTTTGTCTTCTTTCGGTTCCTGCTGCGGTTGCTGGCGGCCGCCAGATTCGATGACCATCTCTTCCTGTACGGTCTGCTGCAGCTCTGCCGAAAGCTCCTCGTCCCGCTGGGTCACGGGTATGTCCGTCGTGTGCTGGGGGATCGGTTTGCCCTTGTAGTAGTAGTTGATGAAATCGGCGAGGCTCGAGTCGAGGGCAAGCACGGGCTGGATCTTGTAGCCGGCGGTAAACTGGATGCTGTCGATGGCCGCGAGGTTCGTCGGATCGGACATTGCGACATACAGGAGCGGCTTGCCGGAGATCACCTTGATGGCAAGGGGGAGGATGTTGTACTTTTCCGCAACATCCATCGGGATGAGATCGAGTATGTTCTGCTGGACGACGATCTTGTGGAGGTCGACCATCTGCATGTTGAGCTGCTTGCTGAGGAACTTGAGCATGTCGATGTCTTTGAGAAAACCCATCTTGACCAGGACCGTCCCCAGCCTTCCTCCGTAACTTCTCTGGTTCGACAGTGCAGCCCTGAGCTGGGATTCGTTGATCAGTTGTGCTTCTTTTAAAAGTTCCCCAAGTTTTTTATGCGGTGCAGGGCTCATTTTAGATGTTGTTTTATGTCAGCCTCTTTCAGGATCCCTTTCGTGATCAGCAGTTCAATCATGGTATTCAGAAGTTCTCTGGTCTCTTTGTTCATCAGCAGATTGGTCAGTTCCTGCGACAGCCCTGTTTTGATGCCAAGCGTAGAATTGAGGATCGCCTGTGCCTCTTCCGGAAGCTCGGCGTCTGCGACCGGGGCGGGCCCGGGGCCGCCCGGTTCGTCCCGGATAATGACCATTTCATCCTTGGCAGGAGGCACAGGTGTGCGCTCCTGCTGTTCCGCAGATGCAAGGTTCAGGTTGTCCACCGGGATCGATTGTTCGGCAAGCGGCTGCTGGGGAACCGGGTTGTAGTAGTCGCGGATGCCTTTTGATATGGCTGTGTCTGCCGCAAGTATGGGCTTGACCGTGTATCCGGTCAGGAACTGAATCTCGTCGATTGCTTCCAGGTTCGTGGGGTCGGAGGTCGCTATAAACAGTGTTTTTTTCCCGCCGTCTGCCTTGATACCGAGCGGCAGGATGTTGTGTTTCGTCGCGACTTCTTCGGGGATGAGTTCGATAGAGGCCGGCGCAATCTTTATTTTCGTTATATCGACATACTGTATCTTGAGCTGCTGGCTCAGGAATTTGACCAGTTTTTCCTCGGTGATGAACTTCAGCCGGACGAAATGGTTTCCGAGCCTTCCGCCCCATTTCTGCTGTTCCGACAGGGCTGACCGGAGCTGGAATTGATCGATAAGTCCGGCTTCAACAAGCAAGTCACCAAGTCTTTTTTTGCTTTCACTCATAGTCAGTTATATCATATGCACACTCTGTAGATTAATTCAACAACTATCATCCTGTCGGGAGTGCTTGACCTTTAGCAATCAACTAATTAAATTTTTATGTACTTTGGAGGAAGTCGTCTCAGGGATAACCGGAAAACGACTCATGAAAATTACAGACCCGCTCTGCGGGTATGAAAGCAGGAGGATAACATTATGCCGGAAGAAGTGAAACAGCCGCAGGTCGTTGTGTTTACAACACCGACCTGTTCGTGGTGCAAGAAAACGAAACAGTATCTCGCCGAACACAAGATACGGTTCAAGGAAGTCGACATATCGAGGGACCAGCAGGCGGCCCGCGACCTGGTCAGGAGGACCAACCAGATGGGGGTTCCGGTAACGCTCATCAACAACAGGCCGATCGTCGGGTTCAACAAAGGCGAAATAAATAGATTGCTGAATATAAAAGAATAATATAAAAGGAGGTCGTATGAAGATACAACCATTAGAGGACAGGGTTTTAATAAAACCCATGGAAGAAAAGGAAAAGAAGCAGGGCTCTATTATCATCCCGGAAACAGCGAAGGAAAAGCCGCAGATGGGAACCGTTGAGGCCGTCGGAACGGACGAAGAGCTGCAGAAGAATGTCAAGGTCGGCGACAAGATCATCTACGGTAAGTACAGCGGTACGGAGATCGAGCTGAACGGGACAACATATTTAATCATCCAGAAATCGGACCTGCTCGGCGTTGTAAAAGAGTAACGAAAAAGTCCCGCTCACGCGGGACTTTTTTTTATGTGCAGGGGGTGGTATGGTTAAGACATGGAGTGCTGGCATTGTTTCCGTGATTCTCTGGAGCATGATTGCGTCCTCCGCTGCGTTTGCCCTGAACGGTGCAGGCGTGACTTCTTCGGGCACACCGGCACAGCCGGGAACGAAGGTCGTCACCGTTCAGGGGACCGGCATGATCAACAACGGCGATGAGTCTTCGGCGCGTGATGCGGCAATCCAGGATGCCCTGAGAAAGGCCGTTGAACAGGCCGTCGGAACCATCGTCTCCTCACAAACGGTTGTCCAGGATTACAAACTGCTGAGCGACAAGATTTACTCAAACACATCGGGATATGTCTCAGATTATAAAATCATCAACGAAAGCCACACCGATGCAGTCTATAACGTTACACTCCAGGCGACCGTGGGAACCAAACATTTAAAAGACGACCTCAGCGCCATTGGATTACTGATGAAGGAAAAGAAGATGCCCTCCGTTGCGGTGATCATCCTCGAGCAGAACATCGGTGCGAAGAGGTTCGACTCTTCGTTCTTCTATGCACCGGCGTCCCAGGACGAGGGGTATACGGTTTCCGGGGTACGGACGCTGCACGAAGCAGGCGCCCTGTCGATAGCTGAGAACGAGATGATAAAAAAACTCGTGGAAAGCGGGTTTAACGTTGTCGACGAAGGAGCGCTGCTGCACGATATCACCCTGTCGTCCGGGTACGCGTTGCGCAGTCTCAGTGATACGACGATCATCCACATCGGAAAACTCGCGAATGCCGACGTCGTGATATACGGGAAGGCAGTTTCCCGGCTCTATGGTACTATCGAAGGATCGGAGATGCGGTCTGCGCAGGCGACGGTCTCCCTCAGGGCCGTGGATACGGACGACGGAAAGGTACTCGCATCCGGCGATCAGCATGCTGCATCGGTCCATATCGATGCCATGACCGCCGGGAACGAGGCTATCAAAAAAGCCACTTCCGCACTTGCGGAAAGCATGATAGCAACCATCCTGGATACCTGGAAACAGCAGGTCAATAACGGCGCTCTGATCACCCTTACCATCAACGGTGTCCGATCGGCAGGCGACCTCGTCGTACTGCGGGACCAGCTGATGTCGACGCAGGGCGTTCAGAACGTGTATGATAAGAGTCTCGGCAGCGGGCAGGCTACACTGGCAGTTGACTATCAGGGCACGACCCAGAACCTCGTGCAGTCCATGCTCGCCAATACAACGGTAACGGGATTGTTCTCCATTACCGGTACGACCATGAATACAGTTACGCTGACCAGAAAATAGAGCTCTGCGGCAGATGAACAGAGGCCTGTTCTCTATCCCTGTTGTTGTTCTGGCATTGCTTGCAGGTGCAGGCTGTTCCATGGGACCGCACGCTGTGCTTGTTCCCGCATTCACGGGCATCATGCCGGACATGATAGCGGTCATGCCTGTTCTGAACGATACGGTCGATATGAAAGCGCCCGGCGTCGTCCGGCCCCTGGTGGAGCGCAAGGTGTTCGACTGGGGGTATGATACGGTGCCGCCCGGCGTTGTCGACAGTGTACTTGCGGAACACCATATCCATGAAGCCGGTGAGATCAACCAGTTTACGCCCGAGGAGCTGGGGATGATGTTTTCGGCGGACGCCATCCTCTATACGACGATAACGGACTGGTCGACGACATGGCTCGCCATCTATGCATCGCAGACCGTAGGATTGAAATTTGAGTTAAAAAGTGCGAAAAATAACCAGGTGCTCTGGGAAGGGCAGTACACGCTGGAAAAGAGGGCAGTTGCAGGAGACCGCCGGGAGATCGCGGCCCTTGCTGTCATGTCTGCCCTGTCTCCGTACCAGCCCCTCGCTGAGAGGACAATCAATATAATCTTTAAAAAATTGCCGTATGGGCCGCACCGTTAACAGCGGCTGCAGGCCAGGGAGCGCAGAAGGAGGATACGATGACGAATTCAGGTGTCGTGAAGGTTCTTGGGGCAGTAATCCTGACAGGCAGTGTCATTGCCGGATGTGCGACGACCTACCGTGAGACGGGTGTGCCGGGCCCTGCCCAGCAGCCGGTCGAGGGCAGGATCCAAAACTATACGGGACCCAAGAAGCGGGTCTGCATCGTTGATTTCGAAAACAAGAGCGAGTACGGACAGGGACGTCTGGGCAGGTCCGCCTCCGATATCCTGGCAACGGAATTGTTCAAATCCGGTGCCTTTATCCTCGTGGAGAGGAGCAAGATGCAGCAGCTCCTCCATGAGCAGGCTCTTGGTCAGAGCGGCGCAATCGATCCTGCGACTGCCGCAAAGGCAGGCCAGCTCCTGGGCTGCGGTGCCATCGTGACCGGTTCCATTTCCCAGTTCGGCGTCAAAGTGATCGGGACGGATTACGGCGTCTACAAGCAAAAGGAACAGAAAGCGGATTGCACCGTCGATGTGCGCGTCGTCGACACATCCACCGGACAGGTCCTCTTTGCGGATTCCGGGAAAGGGGAATACGAGCGGAAAGTCACCCAGGTCCTGGGCATGGGGCAGTATGCCGGGTATGACGAAACACTCGGCCAGGAGGCCCTGCGTGCCGCGGTCACGAAATTCATCGATAACCTCATCCAGCAGCTGCAGAGTGTTGCGTGGAGCGGCAGGATAGCGGGGATCCAGGGAAACAGGGTTTATATCAATGCCGGCCAGAAAACTGGGCTGCGAGTAGGCGACGAACTCATCGTCACGGAGCTCGGTGAAGAGATCAAGGATCCACAGACAGGGCTCGTCATCGGCAGGGCCCCGGGGCCTGTCCTGGGAAGGCTCCGCATCATCGGATTCTTCGGTGACGACGGTTCCGTCGCGACCGTGGAAGCAGGGAGCGGTTTTAAGATAGGCGATCAGGTCACGCTGCCGCAATAAGAAGGAGCCGCAAAAAGGAGGTAGTTATGCAGAAATTTATTCTCCCCATGGTACTTCTGATGTTCTCCCTGGTGCTGGGGTGCGGTATGCCCCATGCGACGTTAACGGCTGTCAGCAATGCCGGCCTGGTGAAGATCCTCGCTGAGCCGTCCAGCGCGCAGGTATTCGTGGACGGTAATGCCGTCGGCGAGGCCCGGGATTTCAACGGTAATCCGGGACTGCTCAGGCTGTCGCACGGCACCCATACCATAGAGTTGAAAAAGGACGGTTACCAATCCTATACGCGGCGGGTGTTTGTCGGCAATCAGGCTATCGAGCCGATTCACATCATGCTGCTCCAGAACCAGTGACTGAACAGGGAGGACACAGCCCCTCATCCATGGTTATGACGATACCGAACATCCTTTCTTTTCTGAGAATACTGTCGCTGCCCTTCCTCTTTTATCTCATGAGGGACGGTTATCCGGCAGCCGCGTTGTGCGTCCTGATCGGGAGCTGGCTCACGGACCTGCTCGACGGGCTGATCGCGAGGACATTCAATCAGGTGTCCAGGCTCGGTTCGTACCTTGATCCCGTGGCGGACAAGATCGTGACCGCGTCCATGTTCATCTTCCTGACCCTGTTCGATCGCGTGCCCCTGTGGCTGACCGCGGTCGTGGTCGGCAGGGACATCGTGCTCTTCGGAGGTCTGCTGGTGGTGTTCATGCCGCAGAAATTCCCGGTTGCCTCGCCGTCGTACCTCGGAAAATTCACGACCTTTTTTCAGGCACTCCTGCTGCTCGTGGTGATGTCCGACCGGGTCCCGGCGTTGAAAGGACACCTCACCATGCTGTACCCCGTGGTCCTCTCGGCAACAGCGGTTCTGACGCTGCTCTCGCTGGTCCAGTACGTTTTCCGCGGGATCGGGATGCTCAACCGCGGGATAGCTGCCGACAAATGACCGGTGCATCCGTGGACAGGATCAGCAGCGCGGATGTCTCGGTTCGCGGGATCGGCAGGGTGAGGATCAGTGCATCAGACAAGGGCATCTGCGGCATCGGGTTTCTCCGGCGGTCTGCCGGCAAATATACTCTGCCCCGGACTGCTCCGGCAGTCCTGCGGAAGGCGGCCGAAGAGCTGCGGCTGTATGCGCAGGGCAGGTTGAAGATGTTCTCCGTGCCCGTCGATATTTCCCGTGTCACAGGGTTTACGAAGCTCGTGCTGCAGAGGACGCAGAAAATTCCCTACGGCAGGACGATCAGTTACCGGCAGCTTGCCTCTGCTCTCGGACGACCGCGCGCATGCAGGGCCGCGGGGAACAGCCTCGGGAAAAATCCCGTTCCGATCATCATTCCGTGCCACCGGGTCATCAAGGCAGACGGCTCTCCCGGCGGCTTCAGCAGCGGTGTGGAGCGCAAGGAGCTGCTCCTGAAGTTAGAGGGTATTTCGTTCTGACGTGCAGGAGCCGAGAATCTTCCTGAACAGGCGTGCATCCCGTCCCGGCTGATGAAACGACAGTTCTCCGAGAAAGCGCCTGCCCAGGAGCGCCGACAAGGTCCCCGCATTCGTCTTTTTCGCGGCATCGTTTTTCGGAGAAAGGTTGTTCAGCACGACCCCGCACAGCGTCAGGCCGCGCGCTTCGATGGAAGCGACGGTCAGCAGCACGTGGTTGATGGCACCGAGTTTGTTCGCTGCAACGACGAGCACAGGCAGGGAAAATTCCCGTGCAAGGTCAGCATAAAAAAACGTTCGGGTGATGGGCACCAGAAGACCTCCGGCACCCTCGACAATCACCAGTCCGTAGTCACGGGCAAGCCCGCGGTAGGTGCGCCGTATCGTGTTCAGGTCAACTGTCCTGCCTTCGATAATACCTGCAGTATAGGGCGCAGCAGGCGTTTTGAAGCGGGAGGGATTGACCGTATCCACACAGTCCATGCCTGCTGCTTTCGCGAGCAGGACAGCATCCGACGGCACCAGGTGCCTGCCGCGTTTTCTGCATCCGGTCTCCACAGGCTTCATTGCTGCGACGCTCAGTCCGGCGCTGCGGGCGGCATCCAGCAGGTGCAGCGTGGTATAGGTCTTGCCGACACCGGTGTCTGTTCCTGTAATAAACAAGCCATGCATCATCTCATTACCTCTGAGAAATTGTGTAGCAAATTTATTGATTTTATACAATTGCTTGACTATATATTTTAAATGTATACTTAATAGTTGAGTATACTACTAAAGATTGAGAAAAGGAGGAAAAATGAGCTTTGTGAAAGGTTTGAGATGCAGAGAGTGCGGAGAACTGTATCATGTTGCTCCCATACATGTGTGTGAGCTCTGTTTCGGTCCGCTTGAAGTGGTATACGATTATGAAAAGATCAAAAAGGTCATATCGAAAGATGCGATAGAATCCCGGAAAAAAGGCATGTGGCGGTACAAAGAGATTCTTCCCATCGACGGAGAACCGGTCGTCGGCATAGACTCGGGTTTTACGCCGCTGGTGAGGTCCAACAAGCTTGCAAAGTTTCTGGGCGTCAAAGAGCTCTACATAAAAAACGACACGGTCAATCATCCGACCTTTTCGTTCAAGGACAGGGTCGTTTCGGTGGCTGTTTCCAAGGCAAAGGAATTCGGCTTCACGACCGTGGCGTGTGCCTCGACGGGTAACCTTGCGAACTCGGTCGCAGCGAGCGCTGCCGCATGCGGCATGAACAGCTATATTTTTATCCCGTACAACCTCGAACAGGCAAAGGTCCTGAACACGCAGATCTACGGGGCCAACGTTGTCGGCATCAGGGGGAACTACGACGAGGTCAACCGGCTGTCCTCGGAGATTGCCGGCAAGTACGGATGGGCGTTCGTCAATATCAACATTCGGCCGTACTATGCCGAAGGGTCGAAGACCCTCGGTTTCGAGGTTGCAGAACAGCTCGGATGGCGCGTACCGCAGAATATCGTCATCCCCATGGCAAGCGGTTCACTGCTGACCAAGGTCTACAAAGGATTCAAGGAGCTGCACGAACTCGGCATGGTCCCGGACCTCGATGTCAAGCTTTACGGGGCACAGGCAACCGGCTGCTCGCCGATCTCGACGGCAGTGAAAGAACATCAGGAGCTCTTCAAACCCGTGATCCCGAAGACCATCGCAAAGTCCCTTGCAATCGGCAATCCTGCCGACGGCTTTTACGCCATCGAAGCCATGAACAAAACAGGCGGCTGGTCAGAGGACGTATCGGACGATGAAGTCATCGAGGGCATCAAGCTGCTTGCAGAGACAGAGGGTATCTTCGCGGAAACAGCAGGCGGTGTCACCGTGGGTGTTGCGAAGAAACTCATCGAGCAGGGGAGGATACCGAAGGACGAATCCATCGTCCTGCTGATCACCGGAAACGGCCTGAAGACGCAGGAGGTGCTGTACAACAAGGTGGAGCCGCTCAAGGTGATACCTGCGAAACTCGAAGCATTCGACGAACTGCTCAAAGGCAAGGAGAAAACCAAATAAACCGGGATACCATGAAACTACTGAACGTTGGAACAGAAGACGTGATAAAAGGCACCATACTCGAAATGGTCGGGAATACACCGCTGTACAGGCTCCGGGGGTTTTATCAGAAGAAAACCAATACGAACATCTACGCGAAACTCGAGAAGTACAATCCCGGCGGTTCGGTCAAGGACCGGCCTGCACT
>JAJYLM010000034.1 GCA_021787655.1 bacterium | reverse complement strand
TCAACCCGAAGAAAACACCGTTACCCATGCAAACCCGGGCACCGGACATGACGGCTTAAGCAGAAACTTACTATCATACGTGCAATCATGATAGACACAGCGCTGAATATCGTGTTGGATATTTTTGATCAGCTCTATCCGCAGTTGCGCCTTCAATCCTGTGATGAGCAGGTTTAGTGTTCATGTAAAATCAACAGTGTGTTCTGCAGGAGATCCTTAAAAGAAACAGTTTTTTACGGTTTGCTTGACATATCCCAGACTGTCATTAATATATCACTATATCGTGATATTAGAATAATTAACGACGTTCCGGTAAGACGAAAGTGCACTGTGTGGATGTCAGCAAGGGAAGGAACTGACACGACACTGCGCGTGGTAAAAAGCAAGAGGCTTTCAAATATAAATTCCTTGATAAGGTAAGTAACTGATTACATATGTAAAAAGGAGGAACGAAACTATGTTTCACGTACCGAACTGGGCATTTGAATTTCACGGGCACAAATGCCCTTTTATGCCCATAGGCTATCGGATGGGTTCTCTGGCTCTCGAGAAGCTTGGAGAACCGAGAAGCAAGAACCACGAGATGCATGTTTTTTCTGAGATGGGTATCGGACATCCCCAGGGATGCATGCAGGATGGAATCATGTCTGCAACCGGAGCTACCTTTGGGAAAGGAATGATAGAGAAGCTCAACTATGGAAAGATCGCTGCTCTCTTTTGGTATCCCGGAAAGGGTGCGGTTAGAATAGCCCTGAAAAATGAATTTAGCGATAAGTTGTCTACCTATGAGTTTTTTAAATACCGCAAACAGGGGATAGAGCCTTCAGACATCCCCAATAACGTATTGGATAGCGTCATACAGGTCGTGCTTGATGCAACGAACGATGAATTGTTCAAAATCAAGATGCTTCCTGATTTCAAGTACTATCCCGTAAAAAGCTCCTTCAATAAGGCACCCTGTGAGGTTTGTGGAGAATACGTGTTTGAACGGTATCTCAGGCACAAGGACAATAAAGTTGTCTGTATCCCCTGCTCGGAACGTACGAATGAAGAGATGATCATTACCCTACCTTTACCATAATGAATACAGAGCAAGAACAGCGATAGGGAGGCACAATGTTTTTGAAGGTTACGATCTTCATGATACTCATGGGTGTTGCACTTGTTCCGGCAGCACAGGCAGGACAGCAGATGATGGCAACGAGTTTAATCCCGGATGTTTCTGCATATATTCAGGTTCGCGGGACCTATGGTAACATAGGCCCCGCAGCCACTACATTTACCGGTGACGGATTCCAGATACGTCGTGCAAAGGTTATTCTGACGGGAAAAACAGTGGATCATCTGTCGTATAGATTTCAATTCATCGGCAGGAGTGACCTGCCGTCTCCGCAGCTTCAGGATGCCTATATTGTTTATGACAGGTTTACGTTTGCACAATTTGTTGCCGGTCAGATGGTTCCGCCCTTCGGAAGAGAAAGGCTTACACCGGATTGGCAAATCTATTCGATAGAGCGTTCACTCATATCGAACAATCTTGTTCCGTCATCTCAAACGCTCGCCCGGGATATCGGTATTGAAGCAAAAGGAGATGTGCTGAATAAGACCTTTGAGTATGCCGTTGGTTTGTATAACGGGACCGGTGCCAATACTATACCCTCTCACAATACAAACAGCAATTTTCTCTCTGTTGCGAGGATTGTTTGCAATCCACTGAAAGGAGATGCTGAGACATATACACCCGGGGTCAGTATTGGTGCATCTGTGTCATACCGTAAGGCGAATGGTTTGATCAATCTGAGCAACATACTGAACAGCAGCCTGCCGTTTACTGGTACTGACTTCAGATACGGTGTTGATGGTGAAATACGGTACAGAGGATTTTCTTTTATCGGAGAATATATGCGTGCGTTCCTGAGGAGCAGTGACCAGATGATAAAATCCGTCACATCCGACGGGTATTATCTGCAGGCTGCATACTTCGTAACACCGTACCTCCAGCCTATGGCGGAGTACCAGACATTTAACCCGGACACTTTTATCGCGTCAACTAAGAACGAGAAATGGCTTACCGCAGGGCTCAACTATTACATCGTCGGGGACACGTTTAAGCTCATGGCGGATTATACCTTTGAACGGTTTGGAAAGCTCGAGGCAGGCAATACGGACATAGCACGGGTTCAACTGCAGGTGATGTTCTGATGTCTAAAGTTGATAAACTTCAAGAAAGGATAAAGCTATGACGACAGCTCTTCTGGCAGGTTTGATTACGTTCGTCTTTACCGCATTACTCGCTATTGCAGGATCCGGAGCTGCGTTCATATTGATACCTATCTTTATTACCCTTGGCATAGATATTCATGTGGCAATGGCGGTGGCTCTGCTGCTGAATTGTATAGCCATGTCGATTGCATCGTACCGTTATATCACAGCACGGCTGATTCTTTGGAGGGTGGCAGTTCCTATCATAATCGTAGCAACAATCATGTCGCTGGCAGGGGCTTATGTAAGCCATAGTCTCAATGCTTCTGTGCTGAAATGGCTGTTTGTCGGGTTCCTTGTCTTTTCAAGCTTGTTGATGCTTTTTTACTCCCCCCGGGAAAAAAAGGAAGAACGCTCGCAGCGCAAACAGATTGCCGATGGTATTTCGATTGGCACTCTTGCAGGGTTCATCAGCGGGCTTCTGGGAGTCGGCGGAGGGAATATCATTGTTCCGGTGCTCATCTGGACGGGCATTAATCCGAAAAAAGCATCAGGCACCACTGCCTTTATTGTCATATTTTCTTCTTTTGCAGGCTTTTTAGGTCATGCAACACTGGGGAATATTGACGTAAAATTGTTGGGTTTTACGGCAATAGGTTCCATCCTTGGCGCTGTTTTCGGTGCATGGCTTATGACGGAAAAACTGAGTGCCAGACAGGTGAAGCTTATCATCGGTATCGTGCTGCTTGGTATTGCAGGAGAAATGATGTGGAATCTGCTCTTCAAATGAAAACTATAAAAACCCAAGTGATTTTTTTTCAAAAGTGTTTAACCACTCAATGGAAAATGAATTTTATTCAGTATAAATAAGATGTTAACATAAAAGACACAAAATAAAAAACAAGACAAAGAATGAGTGAATCACAACACAAAATTCCTTCCCTCGCCCTTTTATTTATATCGTTTCTCAGACTGGGACTCACAGCCTTCGGCGGTCCTGCAATGGTTACGTATATCAAAGAGTTGTCGGTAAAGCACAACCATTGGCTTGATGAAGATACCTTTAAAGACGGTATCGTGATATGCCAGACCATACCAGGAGCAACTGCCATGCAGACAGCAGCCTATGTCGGCTTCAGGATACGGGGCGTAAAAGGTGCATTGGCCACATATATAGGGTTTGGACTGCCTGCATTTGTAATCATGCTTGTTCTGTCTTTTCTTTATGTCAGGTTTCACAACCTGAATCAGGTGACCATATTATTCAGAGGGCTTGCGGTAATCGTCGTGGCAATCGTGGCAAATGCTACATTTTCGTTTGGCAGGGAGTCTGTAAAAAATTATCGTGAGTTTTTGATAGCTGTGCTATCTGCCATACTATTCTGGACAGGTATGAGTCCGTTCCTGGTAATCATTGTCGCCGGCATTATTGGTATGCTTCTTTTTATGCGTGAAAAGCACGGATCTCATCTCGCGCTGAAAGAGAAAGCCAACCGAAAAATATATATACAAATAGGTTTCCTTTTTGTTCTGCTCTTATTTGTACTCTCAGTACTCTTTTATGCAGACACAAAGCTCTTTACGCTGGCAGGTCTGATGCTCAAGATAGACACCTTTACTTTTGGCGGTGGTTTCGCATCTCTGCCATTAATGCTCCATGAGATCGTAGAGGTAAGGGGATGGATGGACAACAGGACATTCATGGATGGCATCGCTCTTGGACAGATAACGCCGGGCCCGATTGTTATCACCGCAACCTTCGTGGGCTTCATTCTTTCCGGGGTAGCGGGGGCTGTCGTTGCCACCATTGCCGTATTCACGCCCTCGTTCCTGATACTAATTACAGTTACACCTTTTTTTGATCGTCTGAAGAATTCCGAATTATTTTTTAAGGTTGCAAAAGGCGTGCTATCGTCCTTCGTCGGACTGCTCTTCTTTGTTACCATCAAATTTGCATCAGTGGTCTCCTGGGACGCTGTGAAGGTTTTCGTTGGATTGGCTGCATTGATTGCACTCATCAGAAAAGTAAATATTTTGTACGTGGTTCTGATAGGGGCAGGTATTTCACTCATATTATTATAATGTGACCAAAAATATGAAACGAAGGGAATATCTTCTTAGGCCGGAATTGAATACACCAAGAGCACATGCGTACTGACGCTACCGCACGAGATAGATGACATATGCATGTCCGCACAAGAACGAATCTATGTTCAGAAAATGCTTGACATTAAGTAAGTAAGTGATTATATGTATTGCTATGGAAAGAAAAACAACAGAAATACGGCAGGAGCAAATTAAAAAGGCCGTGCTCGACATTATCTTCACTGAAGGACTGGATCAGCTGTCAACGAGAAATCTGGCGAAGAGGGTCGGTATAACAGAAGGTGCAATATTCCGTCATTTCAAATCGAAACGGGACATCATGCTCGGCATCATGCAGGATGTAAAAACCGATCTCATCGGCGAACTGCGGCGGATTAGCCTGGATGCTGAAGGATCGGAGAAAAGGCTATTCTCGTTCCTTTGCAGCCATGTGAAATATCTGATTGAAAATAAAGGGATCACGATACTTCTCTTCTCTGAAGCAGCCCACATGAACGATAAGGACCTAAAGGATAATTTGCGCGAAATACTCTCTGAACAAAAATCCCTGATCAGCAAAATTATACGGGACGGGATTGCAGAAGGTTTATGGAACAGGAAGCTCGTTGTGGACGATATTGCAACGATCTACATGGGCATTCCCATAACCCTGAACATAGAGCTCATTCTGAACGAGGACAAGTTCAACATGCAAGGCTTCTGCAAAAGAATGTTCTTTTTAATGCAGCGTATGATGTCTAACTAATTTTATGAAAACACTTGACAGGGGATATTTTTGCAGTAATATGTAAGTAATCGTTTACATAGTAAGGAGAAAAATATGAAGTGCAAAAAAGAGAGAACGGCAATGAGCAAGGGGGGTATGAAGATAGATAACTATGCCCTATCGGCTCTCCTCATCGTTTTTGCGGCGCTGTCATTCTCAGGGAACGCAAGGGCGGGTGATGCGTATACGCCCGGTTCTGCAGTGCAGGAAGCAATTCACAACAACTATTTGATACGGGCCACCATGGATCAGATCAAGGCTGCGCAGGCACAAAGACGGAGTGCGACAGCGGGCATGCTGCCGGAACTTTCTTTTGATTACAGCGCAGTAGGATTGAAGAACCAGCCGTACCTTCAGATACCGCACCGGCCACTGCCGGTTTTTAATGCCGGCAAACCCAATGGAGACTCTGTGTACCTCCCGCCGCGCATGTATATGAACGGGACTGCACTGATAAACTGGGAGATTGAACTCAAGCAGCCCATTTTTACCGGTTTTGCACTTTTCAATCAGCACAAACTTGCAGAATTGGGCATCGATGTCGCCCGGGTACAGCGGGAAGAGGCCCTGCTCAACATTGCGGAAGAAGTAAAGATTGTGTACTTCAATACACTGCGCGCACAGAAACAACTCCAGGTTGCTGACGAACGGGTACGACAGCTGACATCGCATGAAGATGAGGCACAGCATTTCTACGATCGGGGTATCATTGCCTATAATGATCTGCTCAAATCACAGGTTGCATTGGCAGATGCGGTTCAATTTAAATCCCAGGCAGCGGCAAACCTCGATATTGCACGGGCAAACTTCAATACAGTAATAAACAGAGATTTGAATCAAGATGTGCAATTACAGGATATTACTTCTGTCACATCGTCAACAGATACCCTGACGGCATTGACGGATGAAGCTTTACAGGAACGACCCGAGCTCAAGGCAATGGGCATACGGGTACAGGAGGCAAACACCCACGTCAGGCTCGCAGAGAGCGAATATTATCCGCATGTCTTTGCGTTTGCAGCGTACACCCAGGCCGGACAGGACGGTCTTGCCGCACGAAACATTTATCAGAATCAATATAATCAAATGGTAGGCATCGGCATAAAGTGGACGCTGTTTAACTGGCTCAAAACAACGGACAACGCCCAGCAGGCCGATTATATGAAATCGGCGCTGCAAAATCAGCTCCGTGCATTCATGAATCAGGTCAAACTTCAGGTAAAGAGTGATTTTATAGCATTGCATACTGCTGCCGATGATATCAGCACATCTGAGGCAGCGCTCGCACAAGCAAAAGAAAACTACCGTATCACCAATAAGCAGTACGGACAGCAACTGGTCACATCCACCGAAGTTTTGGACGCACAAACGTACCTTACACAGGCCGAACTGAATTACTATAACGCCCTGTATGGTTATGAAATAAATTTCGCAAAGCTCGAAAGAAGCATAGGGAGGAACGATTATGGAAAATAATAACCTGGAAAACAAACCAAAACAACAGATCCAGAAACCGGCAAAAAGATCAAAACGAAAGATCATCCTGATATCCTCGGCAGTGGTTGCATTGATACTCTTGATTGCTGAGATTCCAACGATACGTTTCATGTTCACGCATGTTGATACGGATGATGCCTTTGTCGAGGGAAGCAGTGCCATTGTACCGGTAGCACCGCAGGTAAAAGGACAGATCCTCAAGGTATTTGTTCACGACAATCAGTACGTGAAGGCCGGCGATCCCCTGTTTACCATCGATCCGTCCGACTATAACGAGAACACAAACAGGGCACAGGCACAGTATCGGGCAAACAAAAATGAACTCAAACAGATTAACTTGTCGATAGCTATGCAAAAGGAAATGTTGATCAAGGCGGGATATGAATTGAAGGCCGATACAGCGATGAATACGCTGAATGAAGAAAATGCACAGCGCTATGGGAACCTGTTAAAAGACAATGCAGTTTCCAGACTTTCGTACGATGAAATGAAAACGAAATATGCCATGAGTTCGGCCAAGGTCGGTGCCGATCAGGCGACCATTGTCCAGCTCAAAACCAGTATTCAGAACCTCAGGGAAGAATTAAAAACCAAGACAATGGTCACGGATGCACTCGAGTCCGGCTATAAGCTGGCAGCGATCAATCTCCAGAGGACGACGGTGTATGCCCCGTGCAACGGCTATGTAACAAAAAAGAACGTCAACCCGGGGGCATACGTGATGCCGGGGATACCCTACCTGAGTGTCGTGGATCTTGACAAGGTGTGGATTGTCGCCAATTTCAAAGAAACAGATATCAGTAAGATAAAGATCGGAGCACCGGTGAGGATCAAGATCGACGCATATCCGGGCAAGACCTTCAAAGGCCATGTTGCGAGCTTCCAGTCGGGCAGCGGTTCTGCTTTCAGCCTGCTGCCGCCGGAGAACGCAACCGGGAACTTTATCAAGGTGGTACAGAGGGTGCCGGTAAAGATTGTTCTGGATCAGGCATCATACACGGACACACCGCTGTATCCGGGGTTATCTGTTTATCCGTATGTCAGCATAGAACATTAACGGAAAAACGATCATGACGAAAACCAATAAATGGCTTGTGACCTTAGCGGTTATTCCCAGTACAACACTCTTCAGTATAGATATGAGTGTCGTCAATGTTGCTTTGCCCTATATCAAAGGGTCCATGTCGGCGTCCATAGAAGAAATAACCTGGGTGATTACCGGATACATGCTTTCCGGTGTCGTTCTTATGCCGCTGGTAAGTTTTTTCAGTTCGCTGTTAGGGAGGAAAAACTATTACATGCTGTCGGTCCTCCTGTTCACGGTGAGTTCCTTATTGTGTGGTGTTGCATGGAACCTGCCGTCCATCGTCGTGTTCCGCCTCCTCCAGGGCATGGGCGGCGGTGCTCTGATACCGCTTGCCCAGGCAATCCTTGCCGAAACGTTTCCACGGGAAGAACAGGGTACTGCAATGGCAATCTTCAGTCTTGCCATTGTCCTTGGACCAGCGATAGGCCCGTACCTCGGCGGATGGATTGTCACCAACTACTCATGGCCGTGGGTCTTTTATGTCAATCTGCCCATCGGTCTGATCAATCTTGTCCTCCTGTATATGTTTATCCAAGACCCTCCCTTTCTCGAGAAACTCAAAGGAGGCGTCGATTGGTTCGGCATAACCTTTCTCACCATCGGCCTTGGTGCCATGCAGATTGTTTTAACCGATGGTGAATATAAAGACTGGTTTTCTTCGAATTATATCGTGACCTTAACAATCATATCGGCTCTTGCCATAATCCTTTTCATTGTCAAAGAACTCTCTTCGGAACATCCCGCGGTCAATGTAAAGGTTTTGAAAGACATAAACCTCTCGGCAAACTCCTTCCTCTCCATGGTCTTCAGTCTGGGTATGTTCGGCAGCCTTTTTTTATTGCCTATGTTCCTCCAGAATATCATGGGCTATTCTGCGTATGATGCAGGTCTTGCAATCATGTCGCGGGGGCTTGCGATGGCTTTTGCGATGCCTCTTGCAGGTAAGCTGTTCAATAAACTGGGACCGAAAATACTGGTTGGTACGGGGTTCGTCCTGGCTATCATCTCATCCATACAGCTCGGCAGCCTGAGTTTGGACATGGGCTTCTGGGAGATATTCTGGCCGCAGTTTGTTCAGGGTATAGGCTTTGGTTTCATTATCGTTTCCCTGAATGTATCATCGCTTCTAACTATCGAGAACAAGTTCAAGACGGATGCATCGGGATTGTATAACTTAATCCGGCAGGTCGCGGGATCTATCGGCATTGCCATGCTTGCCACCATGATGGACAATAATGTCCAAATGAACCATGCTGTACTGAGCAGAAATGTCAGTGTTTACAATACTCCGAGCCTCATGCTTTTGAAGCATGCTGCAGCAATCACGCATTCTCCAGTTTCTTATCCGCCGATGCACAAGGCTCTGATGCTGATCAACGGGCTGGTGACCAAACAGGCATTCATGATCGCATCCAATCATGCATTCTTGTTTATGGCTCTTGCGTTTCTCATCACGCTTCCAATTGTGTTCGTGCTCAAGGGCGTCAAATCCGCAAAGAACGGCGAAGGTACTGGTGAAGCCCCGACGATAGAACTTTAACTCAGAAAAATCTATCACAAAATCCAAGAACCGGTTTGCCCGATAAACCCTTTTCAATTTCCTTGACAGAAAACGTCGTCATGGTTATTTATCACTATATGGTGATAAAGGAATAAAAAGATGCTGAGAGACTTTGTCAGATCGACCAAGGCGATGTCAGATGAAACAAGGGTGAGGATATTGAATCTCCTTGCACACAGCGAGTTGTGCGTCTGCCAGTTCATGGTCATACTCGGCATGGGGCAGTCGACGGTTTCCAAACACCTCGGAATTCTCAAAAATGCGGGACTTATTGAGATGGAGAAAAGGGGCACGTGGTCATTCTACAGACTTTCGCAGGACAAGACAAACACGCATAACCGTGACTTCATCCGCCTTTTGCCATCGTTACCCAAGGACGATCCTATCCTTCAAAAAGATAACAGGAGCCTGAACGAGGTCAGTAAAAAGGGCGTTGCGTTTTGCAGCACCGTGGCCCTGAAGAAGAAACAGAGTGAAAGGAGTACCCATGCAGGGTAAAAAAGTGTCAATCTACGATCCGGCACTGTGCTGTTCCACAGGACTGTGCGGTCCGGTCGTCGATCCGGTGTTGGTCAAGGTCAACGATGCCGTGCTGGCATTGAGAAAACAGGGTGTCGAGGTAGAACGGTTCAACCTCGCACAGCAGATAAAGGATTTTACGGCGAACACGGCAGTTGCAGCGTTACTGCATAACAACGGCAAGAACATACTGCCGATCACCCTGGTCAACGGTGCTGTCGTTAAAACCGGCGCCTATCCCTCGTACGAGGATTTGTGCAGGGCGCTGGAAATCGAGCCGCTCCGCCATAAACCAATGACACTGTCATTACAATGAGAAGGACGAAGGAGGATACATGCTTGAAGTAACGGACATGGCTGTAGAGAAATTCAGGAAGATTCTTAAGGATGAAAAGTTAGAGCATTTCGGGATTCGGATATTCATGACAGACTCCGGGTGCTGCGGCCCGTCGCTGGCCCTCGAACTCGTGGAACAGGCAACAGACGGCGATGTTACCATAGAGAAGGACGAGCTCAGGGTTTTTATTGAAAAGGAGGCAGAGGCGACCCTCGCAGCTGCGACGATGGATTTTTCCGACGAGCACGGCTTCGTCGTACGCGGTATGCCCCAGTCAGACCATGGATCCTGCTGTTCCTCAGGATGCGGCGATGATTCGTGCGATGAATGCGACGAGGGTGATGAATAATCATGTGAAGGTTGAAATCCCCTCCATAAATAAACAAAGATATATATTTTTTTCAGGCAAGGGCGGCGTCGGCAAAACAACCATGGCCGCGGCAAGTGCGGTTCATTATGCAGAGAGCGGCAAAAAAACGTTGATCGTGACAACGGACCCGGCATCCAACCTTGCGGATGTCTTTGAACAGGAAATAGGCCATAAGATAACTCCGGTTAAGGGCATCCAAAACCTGTGGGCAATGGAGATCGAGCCGGACCAGGCGACCAGAGAATACAGGGAAAGGATCATTGCACCCTACCGCGGGATTATGCCGGACGATGTGATAGCGTCTCTTGAAGAGAACCTCAGCGGTCCCTGCACGACCGAGATGGCTGCCTTCGACAGGTTTATCGGCTTCATGGAGGATGACGGGTACGACATCATCGTCTTCGATACAGCCCCGACAGGCCATACCCTGCGTCTGCTCGAGCTTCCGGTAGACTGGTCTCGACACATCGGGCAGGCAGCAGCCGGCAGCGGCCAGACGTGCCTTGGCCCGGTTCAGACCATTCAGGACTCGAAGGATAAGTACGACAGGGCGACCGCACTCCTGCGCGACGCAGGAAGGACAACGTTTATATTCGTCATGCGTCCAGAGGAGCTCTCCCTGTATGAGACACTGCGTGCATCTAAAGAACTTGAAACAATAGGGATCCGAGCAACAACGCTGATCATCAACGGCATACTGCCTGAAGAGGTATGCGGCATTGAATTTTTCAGAAAGAAATATGAAGCACAACAGCAGGTACTACGCAGCACTGCGGAAGCAATCCATACGCCGGCCAGCTCTATGCTCCTGAGGGACAATGAAGTAAAAGGGTTACCTGCCCTTCGATCCGTGGCAGATGAGCTGTTTCATGACAGGAAGCCGTCGTTCCAATCAGTCGCCGGACCCGGTGCATTGGACAGCGTTTTTCTGGAGAAACCGGACATCGAGCGCCTGTGGCTTCCCGGGCACACATCCCGCCCCGATAACAGCGGCGCACCACTGTTGGCCGGGGAAAAAACGAAGTCCCTTTTCTTTACCGGCAAGGGCGGCGTCGGAAAAACGAGCATATCCTGTGTTGCTGCGCTGTTCAATGCGCAACAAGGGTTTAAGACACTGCTCGTTACCACTGACCCTGCGGCACATATCGGCGAGGTTTTAAACGTCAGCGTCGGTGCACAACCGGTGAACGTCGCGGACAACCTTGATGCCGTCATGGTCGATCAAAAAGCAGCGTTCAAGGAATACAAAGAAAAGGTCCTCCTTGATGCGCAGGGAAAATATTCGGATGACATGCTTGCCGCCATGGATGAAGAACTGAACTCGCCGTGCACAGAAGAGATGGCTGCATTCGATAAGTTCATGCAGTTTATGGAGAGCAGCGAATACCGGACAGTTGTATTCGACACTGCCCCGACAGGGCATACCCTTCGCCTGCTCGAACTGCCGTTCGACTATGCAAAGCAGGTGGAGATGATGGCAGGAACGGGCGATACTGCCGCTGTCAAAGAAAGCACCCAAAACCGGTTCAAAAAGATCATACAAACACTGAGAGACAGGGAGCGTACTGTCTTTACCTTCGTTCTTTACCCTGAATCGACACCCCTGCTGGAGTCCTACCGGGCGATGCTGGACCTCCGCACTGCAGGCATAGAGACTCAGCTTATCGTTGCAAACCTGCTCCTGACGGACAGGGTATGCAGCAACGGCTTCTTCAGAAACAGACAGAAGATGCAAATGAAGTACCTCAAGGAGATCCAACAAAAGTTCGACCTGCCGGTGCTCGGGTTTCCTCTGATGCAGGACGAGATCAGAGGATTTGAGCTCCTGCGCAGGGCAACTGCACTGCTGTAAGAAAGGAGCAACTGATGATCAAACTTATGTTCTTGTGCACCGGGAATTCATGCCGCAGCCAGATGGCCGAGGGACTTGCGGGGGAATTGGGGAGGGGCCTCATTGAAGCGCGCAGTGCCGGGGTGAGGCCGGCCGGCACGGTCCAACCGCGCGCCGTCCTCGTGATGCAGGAGCTCGGCATAGATATTACCCGCCAGACATCAAAGCCCATCGATGAATCCCTCCTGAAGACTATGGACATCATCATTACGCTGTGCAGTGATGCGGACAAATCATGTCCGAAGACACCGCCGGAGATACGGCGTCTTCACTGGCCTATCGACGACCCTTCCGGCATCAGGGGAACAGAACAGGAGATCATGGACGCATTCAGGACTGCCCGCGACAGGATAAGGGAAAAAATAGCGGAGCTTATCGAAGATATAAAGAGTAATCCTGAAGCGGTAATAAAAACAACGAACACATTCACTCTGACGCAGGGGACTGGTGATAAGAAAAATGACTGACTATCTCTACCTTGTCATTCCCGCGAACGCGGAAAGCCAGAGAAAAGGGAACAAGCGATGATCAGACGGCTCCTCGAGAAACTGCATGACTTCAGGCTCCTGCCGGTCTTTGTTCTCATCAGCATGGCAGCAGGCATCTTCATTGGCAGGTGGTACGGCATCTCAAACTTTGTACTGACGCCGCCGATCGATGCACTTGCGTCCATCGTGCACGGAACATATACGTTCAACATCGCCAACACACTTGCCCTTGGGGTCGTCATCGGACTTTTTATGATGATTTACCCTGCGATGGCAAACATAAAGTTCGAAGACCTCGGCAAGGCCGCCGCATCGCCAAAGCAGCTTCTTATCGTGCTTTTTTTCAACTATGCCATAGCACCGTTCTTTATGCTTGTGCTCGCAAAGCTGTTCCTGGGCAGCGAACCCGACCTTTACACAGGGCTTGTGCTGTATGGACTTGCACCGTGCATCGCAATGGTCATAGTGTTCACCTACCTTGCCCTGGGCAACGCCCCCCTTGCCATTATCCTCGTTGCAATGAATTCCATCGTTCAGATGCTTCTCATCCCGGTCTACGCAAAGCTTCTGCTCGGCAATGTCAGGTTCGACGTCTGGCTGGTCGGTGAGAGCGTGCTCCTGTATCTTGGAATCCCGCTTATCGCAGGCATGATGACAAGGTTCCTCGGCGTACGAAGGTTCGGCGAAGCATGGTTCCGGAAACTCAAATTCTATCTTGACAGCCTCTCGATTGCAGGATTGCTCTTTACACTCATTGTCATGTTCGCCCTCAAGGGAGATTTGATCCTGAAAGAGCCGCTTTTCATCGTGCAGATGGCAGTACCTATGACCATCTTTTTCTGGACAATGTTCGTGATGGTCTACCTCGTGGGCTGGAGGCTGAAGCTGAGCTACAAAGATGCTGTTGCAGTCGCCTTCAACTCGACAGGCAGGGATTTCGAGATAGCGATCGCCATAGCGATTACCGCGTTCAGCCCTACCGTTGCACTTGCAACAGTCATTGGCCCCCTGATAGAGGTACCCGTTATGCTCGTGCTTGTCTGGTTCGCGAAAAGGACTGAATTTTTTCTCTTTGGAAAAGAGCCCCGGTAAAAATCTCAAGACTTTAAACTTTGCGTGCCATCGTGTCATTTGCGTGCCATTAAAACCATTTGCGTGGCATGGCACGCAAAAGTGCTTGAAATATAGAGATTACACTGACTGTCTGAAAATGAATATGACGAAGAGTCAATGCCCAACAGATGAGCTGACCTGCACGTCAATCCATTGCTGAGTGGTTATAACGTCAGCCTGCCGGAGAAATACCTTTGTCATCAGCACGGTTTGTACCTCTTCATCTTCAGATAAACAAAATACGGAGAGGGTGAGATTCGAACTCACGTTCGCCTTTCGACGAAAACCGCTTAGCAGGCGGTTGCCTTCAGCCTCTCGGCCACCTCTCCAGTTTCTTGAGCATGCCGTTGAACCGGCACTGCGCTGATTATTATTTCTGAACGGGCTTTAAAAGTGTAACACCATTCATATACGGACGCAAGGCATCCGGTATGACGACGCTCTGATCGTCCTGCTGGTAGTTTTCCAGGATCGCAACGATCGTCCTGCCGACCGCAAGCCCCGATCCGTTCAGCGTATGGACGAACGCCGGCTTCTCTCCCTTCGAAGGCCGGTACTTGATGCCTGCTCTCCGTGCCTGAAAATCCTCGAAGTTGCTGCACGACGATATCTCCCGGTATTCGTTTTGTCCGGGGAGCCAGACCTCGATATCGTAGGTTTTGGCTGCGGAAAAACCAAGGTCCCCGGAGCACAGGTTGACGACCCTGTAATGGAGCCCCAGTCGCTGCAGCAGGACTTCCGCATCCAGGAGCAGGGATTCCAGCTCGTCGTACGAAGACTGCGGCTCCACCAGCTTAACAATCTCAACCTTATTGAACTGGTGCTGCCGGATCAATCCTTTCGTATCTTTGCCGTACGAACCCGCTTCCTTCCTGAAACACGGGGAATACGCAGTATAATAGCGCGGCAGCGAGGCCTTCTCGAGTATCTCCTGCGCATGGATGTTCGTAACAGGGACCTCCGAGGTTGGGATCAAGTAGAGGTCCTCCCCTTCTATTTTGAAGAGGTCTTCCTTGAACTTGGGCAATTGACCGGTTCCGGTCATGCTGGCCCCGTTCACCATGAACGGAATGCACACCTCGGTATACCCCTGCTCCTTCGTGTGAACGTCGAGGAAAAAATTGATAAGCGCCCGCTCGAGCAGGGCACCCGGGCCCCGCGAAAGCGAAAAACCCGAGGTTGCGATCTTCGCACCCTTTTCGAAATCGATGATGTCCAGGCTGAGGGCAAGTTCGTCATGCACGTACGGGGTAAACGAAAACTCCTTCTTTTGCCCCCATGTTTTGACGACCGGATTATCCTCGCTCGTTCGTCCATAAACGACCGACGAATGCGGAATATTAGGTATCGTGAGGACAAAACTGTTCAGTTCTTCTTCGAGGACACCGAGCGTTTTGTGGTATTCGTCAATCTCCAGTCCGATGGATTTCACTTCCTGCAGCAGGACGCTCGCATCTTCAGACTGGGCTTTTTTGACGCCGATATCTTTGGAGATCATATTCCTTTTATGCTTGAGGTCCTCGACCTTCCTGAGCAGATCGAGCCTCTGCTCGTCCTTTTCGTAAAAGTTTTTCAGCGGGAGCGATGATCCCCGTTTGGCGAGTGCTTCTTCGACCAGTTTCCTGTTTTCCCGCAGTATTTTTATGTCAAGCATGGTGTTGGATTAGCATTGTTCGGATACGCAGTCAACAGATGCTACGGACCACCACGACTGCACGGCAGGCTCAGTATTCCGTATTGTCGGAAAACACAAAATCTATGTCGTGATTCTTTATGCGGGCTGTACGGTACTGGCGTTTGAGTCCCTTGAGAGCGGCCTTCCGCAGGTTTGCCCCGATGCCGGACATCGCCGTGATGCCCCGGTACACCTGCAGGGCATCTTCCCGCCTGCCCAAAATATCCAGCGTCCGCGCCTTCCACAGCATGCTGACCGCTGTCCTGTGCGGGATATCGGGCATGGGGATGGCCTTATCGAAGGCCTGGAGCGCTTCCTGGAATTTGCGCACCTTCACGCAGAGCTGCCCCTGGAGCATGAGGTAGATGGGCTCCTGCCCGTCCTTTTGGGTGAGCTGTTCGAGCTCGGCGAGAGCTCCGGGAATGTCGTTGTGATAGAAATATTTCTGGTAGGCCTGCTCGTAGTGCTCCTGAAAGGCCGCGAACTCGTGGGTCGTTGCATAGGGATTCGGCTTCCTGATATCGAGCAGCTTCAGCTCGCCGTCCATCCAGCTCTTCAGGTCCACACCGATATAATCCGAGTTGTTCGACGGCGCTTCGCCCTGCGACATCCACACCTTGAGTTCAGCCGGCTTCATGACGACGCTGCTGACGTTATGGACGGCGGTTATGGTGCTGCCGAGCGCCCGTTCACGCCGGGTAGAGTACTCGAGGTGGTCTCCGAGGAGGAGGAACATATCGTCGACCGTGAACGTGCCGTGCTTCTCCCTGATAATCTCTTCCGCGCGTTTGTACCTGCCGATGGTCGAAGCCGTCGTCGAAACACTGTAGTCGTATTCCCTCTCCCTGAGGAGATCCGTGTTGTAGTGATTGGTGTTGATGATGAAGTTCGGCGATCCCTTCCGGGGCAGGATATGCTTCGATGAAGCCTCTATGACGACAGCCTCCCTGCGCCGTGCATCGGTGATGACGACCCCCCACCCCGAAGAAAAACGGTAGGATTGCGCTAGTTTGACCGCGTCATCGACACTCTCCGCGTTCCGTATAATCTCGTTGGTGATGTTCATGATCGGGGTGGCATAGCTCGACACACTCTTGCTGAGCATGATGTGCAGGGCAAAGGTAATGCCCGCCTCGTTGATACCGGTTATGCCTGCACCGGGTACGCCAAGGAAACTGAATGCCGCGTACTT
>JAJYLM010000184.1 GCA_021787655.1 bacterium | reverse complement strand
TACCATACGGCACAGACGGAGCAGCTGATCAAACAGGCGATCATGCACAAGGGATTCTCGGTGATTGACATCATCGATGCATGTCCGGTACAATTCGGCAGGAGGAACAAGCCCAAGGAGGCACCCGACATGATGCAGCTGCAGAAGGACAACGCACTGCCCCTGCAGCTTGCGCAGAAGAAAAAACCCGAAGAGCTTGCGGGCAAGATCATAACGGGTGTATTCGTCAAGAAAGACCTGCCCTCGTACACCGACACGTACTATACGACAATCATACCCAAGGCCCAGGCTAAATAAAGAGGAACAGGAGCAGACGATGAGTAAAAATACAGAGATTAGATTAGGCGGAGAAGGCGGTCAGGGGTTGATCCTTGCTGGTGTCATACTCGCATCAGCAGCACTCCTGGAAGGCAAAAATGCTGCACAGTCGCAGTACTATGGTCCTGAATCGCGGGGCGGCATCAGCAAATCAGAAGTGGTCATCAGTGACGGCGAGATCATCTATCCCGAGGTCGCGGATCCGGACCTTGTGCTCGTTTTGTCTGACGTGGCCATCGGTCCCTATACCAGGGACATCAGGCGCGACGATGCACTGGTTGTGTTTGATACGGACACAGTCAAAAATGTTCCCGAACTCAAACATGGTAAGATATACAAGCTTCCTTTCACCATGACGGCACACGATAAACTCGGCAAACCGTTCATTGCGAACATCATCGCACTGGGAGCGATCGTTGGTCTGACCAACGTCGTCAGCAGGGAGTCCATTGAAAAGGCGGTATTGGCACGGGTGCCGAAAGGCACGGAAGAACTGAACAAGGCAGCCCTCCTCGAGGGTTTTGAGCTTGCAAAAACAATAAAAAAATAGAAAGGATATCTCTATGAAGAAGTATTTATTGACACCCGGTCCGACAGAACTACCGGCGAGGGTATTACTGGCAATGGCACATCCGATCATCCACCACAGGGCACCGGAATTCCTGCCGGTGCTTGAACAGGCGCGCGAAGGGTTAAAATGGCTGTTCAAAACAAAGAACGAGGTACTCATTCTGGCATCGTCGGGAACCGGGGCCATGGAAGGCGCTGTCACGAATTTCCTCTCCAAGGGAGACAAGGTGATCACCGTGAATGCCGGAAAGTTCGGCGAGCGCTGGGGGCAGATATGCAAGGCCTACGGCGTTGAAGCCGATGTCATCAATGTCGAATGGGGACAGTCCGTTGATCCCGAAAAGATAAAAGAAGCACTCCAGAAGAACCCCGATGTCAAGGGTGTATATTTCCAGGCGACGGAAACATCGACCGGCGTCGTTCACCCGGTCAAAGAGATAGCCAAGATTGTCCACGACAACAGCAATGCAATCGTGGTCGTCGACGGTATAACCGGTGTCGGCGTGTTCGATCTGCCGATGGACGAATGGGGGATCGATATCCTGCTGACCGGTTCTCAAAAGGCACTGATGCTCCCGCCGGGACTTGCTTTTATCGGAATCAGCGACCGGGCATGGAAGCTCAATGAAACATCGACTCTGCCGCGGTTTTATTTCAATTTCAGTAAAGAGCTCAAGAACATCGTCAAGAACCAGACCGCATACACTCCAGCCATATCCCTCATCATCGGTCTCGGCGAATCTTTGAAGATGATGAAGGAGGAAGGCCTCGAAAATGTGTACAAGCGGCACACACTGCTTGCTGAGGCAACCCGCAAGGGTGTCCAGGCAATGGGGCTCAAGCTGTATGCACCGAAATCTCCGTCCAATTCCCTCACCGCAGCAGTCGCACCCGAGGGGCTCGATTCGGGCAAGATCATCAGCTCGCTCGAGAAGGATTTCGGCATACGGATAGCCAACGGCCAGGACCAGGCGAAGGGAAAGATATTCAGGGTTGCACACATGGGATACTACGACAAATCTGATATTCTCTTTATGCTTGCGTCGCTTGAGATTGTCCTGAACAAGCTGGGGTATAAAGTTGAATCCGGAATCGGCGTCGGTGCTGCTGAAAAGGTGTTCATTGCATAAAGAAATGAAAGAATAAAGATTTAATATTCAAATAAATATCACTTTTTAGTGAAAGGGGTAGGACATGGTAAAGGTACTTATTGCCGACGGTATTGCAGATGAGGGGTTGAAGATACTGACGTCTTCCAATATCCAGGTCGATGTCAGGAAAAAAACGACAGCCGAAGAACTGGCGAATATTATTCCCGATTACGAGGGACTGGTCGTCAGGAGCGCGAGCAAGGTGACGAAAGAAATAATAGCCAAGGCTGCGAAGTTGAAGATCGTGGGCAGGGCAGGTATCGGCGTCGACAATGTCGACGTTTCTGCGGCGACCAAGCGCGGTATCGTGGTCATGAACACCCCGGGGGGCAACAGCGTCACGACGGCTGAACATACGCTTTCCATGATTATGTCCATGGCACGCCGGATACCCCAGGCAACGGCTTCCCTGAAAGCGGACAAATGGGAAAAGAGCAAGTTCGAAGGTGTTGAGCTTTACAATAAAGTGCTTGGTATTGTCGGTTTTGGGAATATTGGCGGCATTCTTGCCGACAGGGCGCTGGGATTGAAGATGCAGGTTTATGTCTATGACCCTTTTATTTCAGAAGAAAAAGCTATCAACCTCGGCGTAAAAAAGGTTTCTCTTGAGGAAATTTATGCAAACGCAGATATCATCAGCGTCCATACGCCGAAAACCAAGGAAACAGCAGGGATGATCAATAAAGCGGCATTCGAGAAGATGAAAAAGGGCGTTATGGTGGTCAACTGTGCACGCGGAGGTATTATCAACGAAGCGGATCTTCTGGAAGCGTTGCAGTCCGGCAAGGTTGCATCAGCGGCACTCGATGTCTTTGAGGTGGAACCACCGGCTGGTAACCCCCTGCTGAAACTGGACAATGTCATAGCGACTCCTCACCTCGGTGCTTCAACGCATGAAGCACAGGTCAACGTGTCTGTTGATATAGCAAAACAGTTTGTGGATTACTTCACACGGGGGGCAATAAAGAATGCAGTGAACTTTCCTTCCATAAGCGGAGAGATGTATGCATTTCTCGAGCCCTATATAAGGCTGACGGAAAAACTCGGTAAGTTTCTGGGACAGCTCCATAAAGATCATGTGGAAGAAATTACCATAGAATACGGCGGCGAGATTTCGGATCTCAATACCCAGCCCCTGACGCTTTCCTGTGTAAAGGGATTCTTACAGCATATCTATGGAGATGACGTCAATTACATAAATGCAAGCGTAATCGCAAAAGAGAACGGTATCAACATCATTGAATCCAAAACAGGACAGAGTATCGATTTTACCAACCTCATAACCGTTAAGGTCAAGGCAAAGGACGGAATGACCAAGGTGTCCGGCGCTGTGTTCGGTAAAAAACACATACGCCTGACCATGATAGATAATTTCTACATCGAAGCAATCCCTGAAGGTCACATCCTTGTTCTGAGAAATATAGATAAGCCCGGGGTTATCGGCAGACTCGGCACCTTCCTCGGCGAGCACAAT
>JAJYLM010000183.1 GCA_021787655.1 bacterium | reverse complement strand
GCAAAAACGCCGGGGGGATTATCTGCGGCCGTAGTGACCCGCTTTATTTGATATTCCAACCCGGAATCTCAAAAAAAACTTTTCCCTTATCGGTGGTCGCAATTTGCAACCGCCTCTTGTGTTTATCCTGTTCCATGCTACACTTAGAGATAAAGGGGCTCCCCTTGTAACTCCGTTCGGGAGGAGAGGATGGCGGATACAGAATTTAAACTCCAGCCTGATGAGCTGAAGGCCTTGAAAAGGAAGATGGTCGTCTTCCCGGGAGTTGTCCTTCTGCTGCTGGCCATCCTTGTTTTTTTACCGGCAGGCACGATCCACTACTGGCAGGCGTACGTTTATATGGCCGTCTTGCTCGTCCCTATGGTCCTCGTTGTCAGTTACTTCTTCAAAAGAGATCCGAGATTTTTGCTGCGCCGGCTGAGACTGCGGGAGCGGGAACCGGAACAGAAAAGGATTGTCTCTGTCTCGCTCCTGTTCTTTATTGCAGGCTACCTCGTTTCCGGGTTTGACCGCCGCTTTGGCTGGTCGGACGTACCCGCGGGTATTGTCATCATGGCGAATGTGCTGGTCCTTGCAGGCTATCTTTTTATCTTCGCTGTCTTTAAAGTGAACAGATACGCTTCACGGGTGATCCAGGTGGATAAAGACCAGACGGTCATAACCACAGGGCCCTACCGGATTATCCGTCACCCGATGTATCTTGGTTCTATCATCCTGTTTATGTTCACACCGGTTGCTCTGGGCTCCTTCTGGGGTGTTGTCCCCTTTATCGAAGTGCCGGTTTCCCTGGTGTTCAGGATACTGAACGAAGAAAAAATACTCTTAGAACAACTGCCCGGATATAAAGACTACTGCACAAAGGTAAGATACAGGCTGCTGCCGTTCCTCTGGTAAAACACTGCACCTGTTTGCAGGGTGTGTGCGGTTTACTTGTCCATCACGATGACCCTGAACGGGACGTGGAGTACAGGCGTTTTCGGGTCACTGGTATGGACGATGATGTCCGTGGTGTATTCGCCCGCACGCTCAAACGGATTTACACGGACATTCAGACGGTAAACGTCCGGTGCAAACTGCTGGATGTCTATGTGCAGGAAGGCATTGGTATCGGACGCCGCCTTCAGGGTAAACGGTATTTTTTTCCGGCTGTAGATATACGTACTGAACACCGTGGACGTCCTGCCCTTGAGCAGGATACCGGCGAAGATCTTGCCTGGGTTTGCACGAAGGTCGGAGATCCGATCCGCCTTCACGGGAATTGTCAGCACCGGATACCGGGGAGAATCTGTATGGAGAAAAACCGTGTCCCGCAGCAGGCCTGCAGGCAGGTCCTTCATGGTCAGGATAGTCACGGTATATATATGGTCCCCTGTCCTGTGCAGCTCAGCCCGAACAAAAGGGGATGCCGAGGTCACGGCCGTAATACCGAAGGACGTGGAGGTAAAAACAACGGGCATGGCAATAGCACGGCTGGCATAGATGTTTCCGAAATCCACCGATACCGGCTGCAGGGAGAAAAGCTGCTGTACATACGCAGTAATACGAAACGCAAGCACCCGCTTGTTGGCCGCGTTGGTGTAGACGAGGACCCTGTGCCGGATCTGTCCGTCGAGTCCATTGGTGTCCAGCCTGACCGACATCACGGTATCTTTCCCGGGCGCTATTTCGCGGTCCGTCACCTGAGCAAAGACGGACTTACACGTGGTCATGATGCCCTGGATGAACAGCGGCGCACTGCCCGTATTTTGAATCCGGAAATCGTGCGTCACGATGTCCCCTGCATCGAGCCGTGAAAAATCGTACGATGTTTGAGGGACGACTGCAAACGGGGCTGCCGGCGTATGGCGGGTGCACGATACAATGCCCGCTGCAACCGCCAGTCCGAGGACTGCGGCCTGAACGAACCACCGCAGGTTTCGTTGTGTTCTGTGCATGATCACCGCACCTTTCTGCCTTTTCCCGCCTGACCCTGTCCTGATCAGTTACCGGACGAGGTCACCGGCGGTCTGTGCTTCAGGTAGTAGTTATACCCTATCCTGCCTCTGAGCACCAGCCATTGCAATGCCTGCATTTCCTGTGACGCCTGCGGGTTGTCCGGGTCCGTAAAATCGAGGTGCAGGGACGTCATTGCGCCGGGCGAGCTCATGGAGTTATAGGTGAACGGTATGCCCATGGGCAGAGCCGTGTACGGTGCATAATTTGCAGTCGGCGTAAAACAGTCTGCCATGGAGTTGGCCGATGCATCGAACTGGCTCAGAGGCTTGATGCCGAAGATCAGCTCTGCTGTCTTGAACATGCTGGTCAGGGAATAATGGACATTCGATATATAGCCCCGCTTTGCGTACGGGCTTATCACCAGGCTGTACATCCTCATCGCATCGACGTGGTCCATAACGCCCTGCGGATCGTCCTCGGTGACGATGATGACCATATCCTTCCAGAAAGGACTGTGCGTCAGTGCGTCCACAATCATGCCAAGTCCGGCATCGTTGTCGGCAACGAACGACTGCGGGGTCGGATCCCCGGGGCTCGTCCCTTCGGTATGATCGTTGGGCAGCCATATATAGATGAACTGCGGAAGCTTTCCTGATGCGATGTACCCGTCGAGTTCCGTGATGAAATCAGCGGCCTTGGTCGTGTCCCGTATGCCGAGGTTGAATCCGGGCCACGGGTACACGTGGCTCGTATATGTGTTCAGGAGCTGGGGAATGCCGAGATTGACGAACTCCCCGTAATTGCGGAAGCTGATGCCGAGCGAGAGCAGGTACTCGAAGAAGTAGCCCGCATCCGGGATGACGAGGCTGGTCACATACAGCGGGTCGGACAGTTCCCTGCCCGAGTAGTCCTGTATCCACGTCTTCTCCACGAAGTCCGTGGCGTTGGCGCCCTTGAGCCACTGGTGTCCCTGCACGGACGACTGGCCCTCAGCGTAGAAATTGTCTGTCAGGCAAAACTGGTCCGCCAATGCATGGCCGTTGGGCGTGTACTGCTTGCCGTAGATGGCAAGTGCCGGGTCGCCGTTGCCCCTGCCGAGGTCACCGAAGTACGAGTCATAGGTCTTGTTCTCCCGGATGATGAACACGACATGCTTGAGCTTGTTCCATTGAAAATTGTTGTTCTGCTCCCAGGCGTACGGGCAGTTGTTCGATGCAACCTGTATGCTCGTCAGGCTGAGGGTCAGCCCCTGCAGCGGGATGGCTGACACAGAGCCCTGGATCATTGCGCCGATGTACTGGCCCTGCGTGTTCGGACCCGCACCGACGCCGTTCGCGTTCGCGACATACAGGGTCTTGCCGTCACTGCTGACAGCAACGGCAGCGGGATACCATGCGGTCGGAATCCTGCCGCCGACCGTATTCGTGGACGTTGTTATCACAGCCACGGCATTCTCCCCGGCAAGCGCTGCATACAAGGTGCTGTTGTCCGGGCTCAGGGCAAGGGACACCGGCATGCTGCCGTCAGGAGCACCGGCGTACGGTGCCAGAGGTATGGTTGCGGTGACGGTAAATGACGAGGTACTGA
>JAJYLM010000182.1 GCA_021787655.1 bacterium | reverse complement strand
TAGAAACGAAGGTTACGGTATGATAATGTCCCTGCTTGTGCGCGTGATGGATCTAAATTTTTTTAGACCCTTAACTATTCAGAATGGAGACTGTCACTTGTTGCGGATGGCAGGCCTCTCACCGAAGAGGAAGCATGAAGCAATAACATGGTTTCCCCCTGGCAAACCAGGTCTGAAAAAGGATTCACACGGCATGTCGGCGGGGACTTTTCTTTCTTAACGCCATCAGCACAATCGCAGTGAAACAGACCATGGACAAAAAAGTAGCTCTCCGAAGCAGCATGCTTGAGTGCAGAAAGGCTATCCCTTTGTCAGAGTATGAGCGGTTGAGCAGGCAGCTTCAGCTTCTGTTTCTGAGATCCGATGTATATCAGGGAGCCCGGACACTCATGCTGTACTGGCCTGTCCATAATGAACCGGATACGGCGCTGATCGTCACCCATGCTTTCCACGATCAGAAGACCGTTCTGCTGCCCTGCGTAAAACACGGACAGGTTTTCCCGGTATGCTATACAAAAGATATGCCGCTCAGGCAGGGCGCGTACAACATACAGGAACCGGTTCAGGCGCAGGAGTATCCCGCGGACGGGATCGATGTCGTGGTTGTTCCGGGGGTCGCGTTTGATCCGCAGGGGAACAGAATAGGATACGGAAAAGGGTACTACGATAAATTTCTCAGGGATTTGAATCAACGGACGATAAAAGCTGGTTTCTCATTCAACCGGTGCCTTGTTGAGGGCATTCACACGAATACGTGGGATATCCCGGTCGATATGATATTTACAGAAACCGGCATTCAGACAAAGGAGCAGACATTATGATGAACCTCTTGACAGCAGTTGGTACCGGCATCGCAGGTGCGATAGCCGGCTACGTGATTGCTACCTATCTCAATAAAATTATCAGGCGCACGAAGATACAGCAATCAGAGCAGAAAGTGCAGGAGATGCTTGATACGGCAAAGCTTCAGGCCGAATCCATCAAAAAAGAAGCAGCGCTGTACGCTCGGAACAATCTTCTCGAGCTGAGGGCCGAGTTCGAGAAAGAAACGAAAGACAGGCGGCAGGAGCTCGTTTCCCTGGAGAAGCGGCTGCTGCAGAAAGAGGAGTACCTCGAGAAGAAAGAGGATATCATCAGCAAGAAAGAATCGGATATCATCCGGCGGGAACGGAACATCAGCATCACGGAGCGGAACCTCTCGGCCAAGGAAGAGGAATATAAAAAGAAATTTAACGAGATCAGCCTCGAACTCCAGAGAATATCCGGTCTGACACCGGATGAGGCAAAACAGATGCTCATGGACAGCGTGCAGGAGCAGGCAAAACACGATATCGGCAAGATGCTCAAGCAGCTCGAAGAGGAAGCACAGCAGACCGCAGAGAACAAGGCGAAAGAAATCATATCCACGGCCGTGCAGCGGTATTCCGGTGAGTACGCCCAGGAGCGGACCGTAACGACCGTCGAACTTCCGAACGACGAATTGAAGGGCAGGATCATCGGCAGGGAAGGACGGAATATCCGGGCCATCGAGGGGGCGACCGGGGTCGACATTATCGTCGACGATACCCCCCAGGCGATCGTCATTTCGGGACATGACCCGGTGAAACGCCAGATTGCACGGCTTTCCATAGAAAAGCTGATCGCGGATGGAAGGATCCACCCCGGCAGGATAGAAGACATCGTCAACAAGACGTCGCAGGAGATCGATAAAAGCATGAAGGAAGCAGGGGAACGGGCCATGTTCGACCTCGGACTGCACGGAATACACAATGAACTGGTCAAGCTTGTCGGAAGATTGAAATACAGGACGAGCTATGCCCAGAACGTCTACCAGCATTCCATGGAAGTGGCATTCATCCTGAGTATTATGGCCGGAGAACTTGGACTGAATATCAAGCATGCCAAGAGGGCAGGCATTCTGCACGATATCGGCAAAGCGGTGGATCACGAGGTTGAGGGCTCCCATGCAGTCATCGGCGCGAATCTCGCGAAAAAATACGGAGAACCGCCGCGGGTTGTCGAAGCCATTGAACAGCACCACAACGATACGCCGGAAGGCCTTCTCGGTATTCTCCTTCAGTCAGCGGATGCCCTGTCGGCAGCACGTCCGGGTGCGCGCAGAGAGATGTACGAAGCATACGTCAAACGGCTGCAGGACCTTGAGCGCCTGTCGACATCGTTCGATGGCATCGAAAAGGCGTACGCAATCCAGGCGGGCAGGGAGATCAGGGTCATCGTCTCTCCGGAAAAAGTGAGCGACGATGAAATACCGCTCATCAGCAAACAGATCGCAGACAGAATCGAGAAGGAAATGAGCTACCCGGGCACTATCAAGGTAACCGTGCTGCGGGAGACAAGGGCATCGGTATTCGCCAAGTAACAACACCATGAATATTCTCTTTATCGGAGATATCGTCGGCAAGCCGGGCAGGCATGCCGCTGCGGGATTACTGCCGGCGTTAAAAGAAAAATACGGCATAAGCTATACGATAGCGAACGGTGAGAACGCCGCGGGAGGATACGGAATTACGCCAGACATTGCCCGGGCATTGCTGAATATGGGGATTGATCTGATAACCACGGGAAACCACGTGTGGGAACACAAAGACATCATCCCCTATATGTCGGAAAGTACGACGGTCATACGTCCTTTGAATATATCACCACTGGCACCGGGTTCCGGTGTTGCCGTTCTGCGGAAAAACGGGGTGCAGCCGCTTGCTGTTGTGAACCTGATCGGCAGGGTATTTATGACACCGGCAGAATGTCCGTTTCATGCCGCACTCACTGCGCTTTCAGAACTGAAACACGATCATCCCGATGTCCTGCATACCCTCGTTGACTTTCATGCAGAAGCGACGTCGGAAAAACAGGCTCTCGGATGGTATCTCGACGGCAAGATAACCGCTCTGTTCGGCACCCATACGCACGTTCAGACATCGGATGAATTCATTCTGCCGCAGGGTACGGCATATATAACGGACGCCGGTATGACCGGAGTTGTCGACGGAGTCCTGGGCATGGACAGAGAACAGATCCTTCAGCGGTTCACGACGTCCATACAAAAGCATGCCGATGTGGCAAAGGGGAAAGAAGAACTCCAGGGCGTCGTTGTCAGTACCGACGATGCGGGCAGGGCCCTTTCTGTGCTCCGGGTAAAGGAACAGATATGAATATGTTCACTGCATTGAAAAGGCCTGCACTTATAGGACTGTGGCTCAGGAGGGCAGTACCTGTGTATGTGTTTCTGATTGTTTCCCTGATCGCGATCAAGTTTGGTTTGACCGCCTACCTGAAGCACGAATATCCCCCGGTCATCAAAGACGACAGGGTGTTCGGCGTACGGCTTCCGTTTCTCCACAAGGTATACCATGACAAGTGGCTCGAGGAATACGACAAGTGGTCTCCGTACTGGTATCTTTTGGCAGCAGGCATAGCTGGTGCCTGGATGCTGGTTATTCTGAAATCGACTGCGGAAATGGCGGATGGATTGGTCCGTACAGCCTGTGACAAGGCTGAACA
>JAJYLM010000033.1 GCA_021787655.1 bacterium | reverse complement strand
TGTCCACGGTGATATCCGCCAGTACGATTCCGTACGGAGAGCTGCCGCGGGCATGGACATCATCTTCCACTGTGCCGCTGTTGTAACGGACTGGGCACCGTGGAAGCTGTTCGAAGAGGTCACCATCGGCGGAATCGAGAATGTCTGCAAGGCTGCCGTGGATGCCGGCGTATCGAGGCTCGTGGATATCAGTACCAACGATGTCTTCGGCACCGATGAGTCCGTGGTCATGGATGAGACCTTCCCCCTGAAACCGTGGGGAGAGCCGTACCCTGATTCCAAGATCAAGGCCGAAGAGATCACCTGGCGCTACCACAAGGAACAAAAGCTTCCGGTGACCATGGTGTATCCATGCTGGGCGTTCGGCCCCGGGGACAAGACGTTTGTTCCCCTGCTTGCGGATTCGATCGTCAAGCGCGAGCTGATCTACTGGCGCAAAGACGTGCTGGTCTGGCCGACGTATATAGAAAACCTCGTGGACCTGCTGCTCCTGATCTCGGAGGACGAGCGCGCGATCGGGAACGGCTACCTTGTGCACGACGGGGAATCTGTCACCCTGCAGAACTTTTGTAAAGGCATCGCTGAAACCCTCAACGTGAAGCCGGTCACCACCCAGATCCCCTATGCAGCTGCCTATGCCGGCGCCGTTGTCATGGAAGGTATCTGGAAGCTCTTCAACATCAAGACCCGGCCGCTGCTCACGACCTACACGGTAAAAAACCTCGGTTCACGGCTGAAATTCTCGATAGCAAAGGCAGAGCGGGAGCTCGGGTGGAAGCCGAAGGTATCGTTTGAAAAAGGGTTTGCAAAAACCATGGACTGGCTCACGACCCTTGACCTGAGTGCACTCAAACAGAAATAAGCCGGCGACCGCTTCACGCGGACGAATTGTCCAGATAGGTTTTTATGGTGATCCCGTCTCCATCGGTCACGATCGTTATTGCACCGTTTCTGTCCGTACGCAGAACGCGGATGTTCCTCCTGAATAACCGTCTGAGCACCGCCTTGGCAGGCATGCGGAACGGGTTGTCCTTTCCGACCGGCACAACGACGATCCCGGGCCCGACTGCATCGATGAACCTGCCTGTGGACGAGGTCGCACTCCCGTGGTGCGGTGCCTTCATGATGGTCGAGCTCAATGCGTCACCATACGTTTCGACCAGTGCGTATTCCGCAACCTTTTCGATATCCCCTGTCAACAGGAGGCTCACCTTTTTATAGGTCAGCCTGACCAGGACCGCGTCGTTATTGATGTCTTTTTTCCGGGCTGCGTCGCACGCGTCGTGCGGAACGCTGAACAACCTGATTTCAACACCGTTGATCGTGAACGTTTGTGCAGTGCCGGTGACCGTTGAGAGGACTGCGCCCGAGGAGCGGACCGCATCCATGAACCCTCTGTAGACTTCGGTTTCCGGCGCACAATCGCTTGCGTAGACCTTTTTCACATCCATGGTTCGTATGATAAAACCCAGGCCGGCCATGTGGTCCTCCTGCGGATGTGAGGATACGACGTAATCGATCGTCCGCCGTTTCAATGACCATAGATACCGTGCAATGACTGCCTCTCCGGTATCAAAGCTGCTGTACGCACTGCCGCCTGCATCGATCAGCATTGTTTTTCCGGACGGAAATTCTATGAGTGAACTGTCCCCCTGCCCCACATCGATAAACGTTATCCTCAGTTTTTTATCAAAATTGTTTTTTGAGACAAAAAAACCGATATCGGCCGCCGTAAACAGCACAATAACGGAGAGCAGGGAAAATGCAGCCTTCGGTCCCATCCTCCTGACATTGAGCAGGACTATCAAACCTGCGTAGTAAAGAAAGATTTCAAACACGGTCGGGGTCGGGATCCTGATGGAGGCGACGGATAAGTTTGAAACATGACTGATAACAAAAACAATGCAGTGCAGGAGCAATGAGACGATCATAAAAAGATAATGGCTTACCGCCGGCAGAACAACTCCTGCTGCCGAAGAGAGTAGCGAAAGCGGCAGAACAAGGTAGCAAAAGAACGGTATCACGATGAGGTTGAGCAGGACCCCGAACAGGGGAATCGTATTGAAATAAAACGCAATCACCCCGCATAGCCCGATTGTTACGAACAGACTTACCAGCAGCATGCCGAGCACGTGCCCTGAAACAGCTTGCAGCCAACGGGGCTGAATGCTCCGTATACCCGCAGCAGTCATGCGCCCGATGACCGGCATAAAGGCAATAAGAGAGGCAACCGCTGTGAATGAAAGCTGGAACGAGATACTGAACACAGCCAGGGGATCCATAGTAAGTATGAAGATACCTGCAATCAGGATACCGGTCCACCGTGCGCGTGTCCTGTTCATCAGAAAAAGTACGCAGTACACGACTATCATACTGCCGCTTCTGACGACCGGGGCGTTTGCCCCGCTGATGAAGATGTAGGCGAGCATGGGCACGAGCGACATGGACAGGGAGAGTTTCGGAATGTTGGCATGGATGCACAGGTATCTGAAGCGCGACAGGACAAATTTTATCAGCAGGTAGCACAGGTGCGTTATGATGGCGAGGTGCAGCCCTGCGACAACGAGGATATGGATAATGCCGGTCGACGCAAACATCCTCCTGATATCCCTGGAGATGTATCCCTGATCTCCAATCACGAGGGCAGTAACGATACCGGATGCAGCCTGGCCCCTGATGTTGCGCAGGATGACATCTTTTATTTGCAGCCGAACACTGTCGATGGATCTGCGGAGGCCTGTCCTGGCGCGGGCAGCGTCGGCCGCGATGTCATCACGGGTGCTGACGTATGCGATCAAACCAATACCCCTGCGGGCAAGGGCGCGCCGGTAGTCGTACGAGCCCGGGTTGTTGAGGTTTTTCGGTTCTCTCAAACGCACCACGGCGCGGACATAGTCGCCCCTGAGGAGGTGTCCCTGGCTGCTGTTGCTCACGAATGCAAAGATCTGAACCACGCAGCCGCGGCCAGCCGGTATGCCGGTGCCCTGCGTATCTCGAAGTTCATCGATACGGACGATGATCTTTTCACGGTCAGGGTATTCTTCCACATAATCCGTGACCCATCCCGCAACAGCTGTCCTGCTGTGTCCTGCCGATGACAGCACATCTTCAGCACACTGCACCGAAGGGCGCGGACAGAGTTTCGCACTGATCATGAACGTAATGCACGAAATTGCGAAGAGCCACAGCACCGCGTTTTTTGACAGCACAAGTGTACACAGCACTGCTGCTGCCATGCACACGCAGGCATACCACGGGATTTCGGGTCGCACTGAAGATATAAGGATACCGGCAACCTGCGCAATAAAAATAAATAATAACCCCATAGTTCGGCATTGTATACGATTTACATCAATTTTTCAAATCCATTGGTGCAGATCCACGAGGCTATGCCACGTACGGACAGCAGAGCGGTCTGCGCTTCGGTACAATGACCGGGCGAAAGATCGAACCGGGTTTACTCTTGTTGCCTTTTTGGGGAATACTTGGTTTATTGTATCATTATGATACAAATAGAATCTGTCACCAAGGTGTATACCAGTCTGAAAGCAGTTGATAACGTCGGCCTCACTATCCAGGATGGTGAATTATTCTCGCTGCTCGGTCCCAACGGGGCCGGAAAAACAACGCTCATGAAAATGATCGTCGGGCTCCTCAACCCAACAGCCGGAGACGTACGTATCGACGACCACAGCATCCTCCGGGAGCCCATCGCAGCAAAACGTCTCATGGGGTACATACCGGACCGTCCGTTTATCTATGAAAAACTCACGGGGCTCGAGTACATCATCTTCGTTGCAAACATGTATCACCTCGACGGCGGAAGTGTGGAAAAACGCGCCCGGGAGCTCCTCGAGCTGTTCTCCCTGACGGATTTTGCCAACGAGATGGTAGAAGGCTATTCCCACGGCATGAAGCAGCGCCTGGTGTTCGCCTCGGCCATGATCCACGAGCCGAAACACCTGATTGTGGACGAACCCATGGTCGGACTTGATCCCCGGGGGATCAAGCTTCTCAAAGCGATATTCCGGGGCATGAAAAAACGGGGCAAGACCATCCTCATGTCGACCCACGATCTGTATATTGCCGAACAGCTGTCGGACAGGATCGGTATCATCAACGAAGGCAAGGTCATAGCATTGGGAACGGCCGATCAACTTAAGGAGCAGGCAGGCATACAGGGTGGAAATCTCGAGAGCGTATTCCTCAAGCTCACCCATGAAGACATCAGCGAGGACTTCGAATTATGATGAACCTGCTTGCCCCTTCGTTCCTTTCGCTGAAACGCTCGCTGACCGCGGGCAGGAAGCACAGGATGAAGCTCATCGGAATCGTGCTGATGGCGGCCGTTTTTTTCACGCTCGAATACCTGTTCTTCAGGCGGATGCTCGTCTATTTCTCCACAACGGAGCTCATCGGCCAGATGCTGATCGAAAAGATGCTGGGCATGGCGAACTTCATCTTCTTTGCAATGCTGATATTCAGCAACATTATCACCTCCATATCAACCTTCTATACCGCTGACGATATTCCTCTCATCATGAGTACGCCGATCACGTTCGAAGAATTCTTCTACGGGAGGCTGCTTCAGACGGTCATAAAAAGCTCATGGATGGTGCTCCTGTTCGGTCTGCCCGTCTATATCGCGTACGGCACCGTTCTCGGCGGCAGTGCACTGTACTATGCCATTACATTTACCGGACTTGTTGCGTTCATATTCATAGCTTCGTGTACGGGGATCCTCGTCACCATGGTCGCGACCTATGTCCTGCCTGCGCGGAGGTTCCGGGAGCTCATGCTCTTTTTGTCCCTCATCGTTTTCATCGTCATCTATATCGGGTTCAGGATCATCAGGCCCGAGCGGTTCCTGAACCCCCAGAAATTTGAAACCGTGATGGGATACATGTCGACGCTCAGGTCTTCCCAGTCCATGCTCCTGCCGAGCACCTGGTTCAGCTCTGCGGCGCTGTTTTCCCTGTCCCGTGAATATGCGGGCATGGTCCGCATGCTCCTCCCGCTCGTCGGAACAGCCCTCGGCATGACCGCAGCCGGTGTTGTTGCCACGTACCTTTTTTACCGGAGCGGGCTGAGCAAGGCCCAGGAGTCCAAGAACGCTCATCTCGCGAAGAAGGGACTTGCTTACCGCGCCCTGGAGAGGGTCACGGGCCGGGGCTCGCTCTTCATCAGGGCCATTATCAGGAAGGACGTTCTGAGCTTCTTCAGGGACGCGTCCCAATGGACACAGCTGCTTCTGCTGGGAGCGCTGATCCTCGTGTACGTGTACAATTTTACCGCGATCCCGCTCAAGGCCATCCCGTTTCCGACCATGTACCTGAAGAACATCGTTGCATTCTTCAACCTCGGACTTGCGGCCTTTGTCATCACTTCGATATCCGCGAGGTTCGCATTCCCCTCGGTCAGCCTCGAAGGCAGGGCGCTGTGGCTCATCAAAGTCTCTCCGAACGACATTTCCGAACTCATCCGGGCGAAGATCCTCTACAATCTTGTCCCCCTGCTCGTGGTTGCAGCGGCCCTCGTATTCTTCACCAACCATGTCCTCGGCGTCGTACAATTTATCATGTACCTTTCCCTGATCACCATGCTGCTCCTGACGGTTGCCATTACCAACATGGGCGTGGGGCTCGGCGCCATCTATCCGAAATACCACTACGAGAATATCGCCGACATAGCAATGGGGTTCGGCGGCTTTGTGTTCATGATCGCCAGCCTCGGTGTGACGATGGCCGTCCTGTTCATCGAAGCGATCCCGACGTACCGCGTGATGAAAGATCTGGCGTTTCCCACCGGATTGAATTTTTACACTGTCGTGTGGATTTCCTTGTTGTATTTGTTGTCAATATCTACTATCGTATATCCCGCACTCTTTATAAAAGCCCGGGCTTTGAAGGCCATAAAAACAACGGAAGGATGATTGTAGTATGAAGAAAACCATGATCAGTGAACTGAAAGAAGGCATGATCGTCGACAGCACGTTTCTGATAAAAGGCAAGACATTCGGTACCGGGAAAACCGGCAAGGATTACCTCACGCTTATTATCGGAGACAAATCCGGCGACATGGACGCCCGGGTCTGGGACAACGCAAAAGACATCGATGCCATGATCGTCACCAACAACATCGTCCAGGTGCGCGGAAGGATCAACAATTACAAGGGCAAACTCCAGGTATCCATCGACGAGATCCGCTGGATAGACCGCACGTCCGTGGACCTTGCCGACTACATGCTCATGTCGTCGCGGCCTGTGGACGACATGCTGTATGAACTGAAGATGCTGATATCGACCATCGACAATCCGCACCTCAAAAGCCTCACCGACCTGTTCTTTAAGAATGAACAGATGGTCAACCAGTTCAAGATATCGAGCGCAGCAAAGTCCATCCACCATGCGTACGCGGGCGGGCTGCTCGAGCATACGCTGAACGTGGTCAGGCTGTCCGACATGATCATGAGCGTGTACGACGGCGTCGACCGGTCGCTCCTGCTCGTCTCGGCGATGTTCCACGATATCGGCAAGATCCGCGAACTCGGGGGCGAACTGACAACGGAATACACGGACGAAGGCAGGCTGATAGGGCACATCGTCATCGGCGCCGAGATACTCGACGAACTGACCGCACAGATCAACAACTTTCCCCGGGAGCTCGCCCTGCTCCTCAAGCACAGCATCCTCAGCCACCACGGCGAACTGGAATACGGATCACCCAAACGGCCAAAAACGCTCGAGGCGATCATCCTGCACTACATCGAGGACATGGACTCCAAGATCGCGGGCATCAAGTCACTCATCAAGAAAGAGTCCGCTGTCGAGAGCGACTGGACCAGCTATCACGCGTCGTACGACCGGTATTTCTACAAGAAGCATCACCTGCAGATGCTTGACAAGGACAGGGAAGAAAAAAAGGATAATGAATGATCAAAAGCTGCAGATCAGTCTCGACGAACCGGCCATCGATGCAGCGATCGAACTGGTCGGACGGATAGCTGCACAGCACGGCATTGAATTCACCATCGTTGGCGGCGCACCGCGTGAGATCCTGCTCCACCGGAAACCAAAGGATATCGATATCCTCGTCATCAAAGGAGATGCGCGTACAATCCCCCTGGAACTGCACACCGCACACGGCTATTTTTACCCGGTGCTGTTCGACAAATTCGGTACGTACAGAACCGGGTTGCAGGGTGCACATCCGCTCGACATGGAATTCGTTCCGCTCAGAGGCGGCACGGTCCACGCAGACCTTCTGAAGCGCGACTTTACCGTCAACACGCTCACCATGAGACGGATATCCGCTCTGCACTACGAGATCTCCGACCTGCTCGGCAGCGCCCTCGATGCACTCGGACAACGGCTGCTGCAGACACCTGTATCCCCAGAACAGACCATCGTGGACGACCCCTTGAGGATCATGCGGGGTGTCCGGTTCTCCTGTACCCTTGGCATGCAGTTGGACCCGGCATTCAGGGATGCTGCGAAACGCAGTGCGCACCTCCTCCGGGAGGTCGCCGTCGAACGCGTCCGCGACGAGCTGTTCATGGTCCTGATGTCGGACACGCCTTCGAAGGGGCTACGCCTCATGCAGGAGCTCGGGTTGATCAAGGTTGTACTGCCCGAGATCCTGCCCATGATCGGATTCGATCAGCGGTCTCCGTACCACAAAGACGAACTGTTTACACACAGCCTTGAAGTGATGGACCGGACACACCCGCGTCTCGAGACACGCCTCGCAGCATTGTTCCACGATACCGGCAAGCCCTCTTCTCTGCAGGAAACCGGGGGCAAGGTGACGTACTACGGCCACCAGGATAAAAGCGCGGACTTGTTCCGATCGTTTTCGACCAGGCTCAGGCTGCCGAACCAGGTTCACGACAGGGTGCACAGCCTGATCCTGCGGCACATGATCAACTATACGCCAGAGTGGAAGGACGCGACGATCAGAAAATTTATAAAAAACAATTACGAAATTCTCGAACAGCTGCTTGCCCTGTACAGGGCCGATGCCGGTTCTCTTGCCGACCCGCTCAAGCCGCTGAGCATGGTCGATGAACTCACCGGCAGAATCAACCGGCAGCAGGTAGAACAGATAAGCAGGCTCGAGTCCCCGCTCAACGGCACCGAGATACAAGAGCTTCTCGGTCTACCGCCCGGCCCGAAGATAGGAGAGATAAAGAATGCCATTGTCGACGCCATCCTCGAAGGGACCCTTGAACCGACCAGCCAGGCTGCCCGGGATTTCATCCTGAAGACCTACCCGCCGTCAGCATCAGGGAAGCCCTGATACCGATGCAGGGGCATCGTGCACGATGCCCCTGCCGGCGTTCCCGGGAATGATCCAGGGACGGCACTCCGGCCATCCCTGGAAGATACAGCTCTTTGTCAGTCGCAGGGATCCAGCGTTATCTGGTGCCCGTCGAGCATTGCAGTATCGCTGCACTGGCCGTTGCCTGCATAGACGAGACTATAAGAACCTATCAAGCTGCCGTTGCTGTCCCGTGTCAGGACAATTCCGATGGAGCCGTCCACCGGATGACAGCATCCCTGGACCATCGTGAGACCCGATATCGTGACCGCGGCAGTAACCTGGGCAAGCCGGTGATCGACTGTGCCGCTGCCGTTGACGACACGCTGCGTTACGACACCGCCCGTGATCGAATCATCGTACGTGAATCCGAGGTCTATGACGTGATGCATCACAACCCTGCCGACTGCGGTTGACGCAATCCGTTCCTCATTGACTGTAACGGCACTCGTGACGTCCGACAGGGAACCTCCGGACCACGTGAGGTTCTTCGTAATGTCAGTCGTTCCGCTGATCAGCAGAGAGGCACCGTCCCACCTCGTCCTGACGATTGCCACGTTTGCATCGATAGTCTCCTGCGTGACCTTTCCTGTTGTCGTATTCGTAATCAAGGTGACGGTCATCGTGACGTTACCCGACGTTGTTACGGCAGCAAAACTGCCGGCCGGTGGTATACATCCGTTTCCAAAATTGACGGACACGGCATAGGTTGCCGGGTTGGATGCAATGAGTGCTTTTGTTACCTGCGGACATGAAGGAGTGCTGCCCAGCACTGCCAATCCAAGGCTCCCGACACCCGCAGGACTGTTGACAGCTGACGATATGGCTATGGAATCACCTGCTGCCGAACTGACCGAACCCTCTGTGCTCTGATTGACCGACGTCGTGTCCAGCCCGCTCGCCTGTTTGCCGCATCCTGCCAGCTGAACGACAGCCAGTCCCACAACCGCTGCTCCGATAAGTATTTTTTTCAACATGATCCTTACCTCCTTTTACCATATGAAACAAACGGCACTGAAAAAAGTTCCGTTCCCCGTTCCCGGACACAGGCCTCTCCGCAGGCTTGTCTTTGTTCCGGAACTGAAACGTGGTATGAGAAGCATACCCTGCACGTGCGGGGAGCTCTCAAGGACGATAGGGTGGATGGCGTGCTTACGGCGATCAGGATAGTGATTATCAGCGCAGTGCTGGGGGTTGTCACGGCGAGTGCGCGTGCATGGTCGGTTGCTCCGTCCGGACTGGCAAGCCTGCGATACCAGACCGGCGAAAACCTGACGCTGCTCAACCCCGGTGTAGCGTATCCGGATGCAGGTTTCGCGGCAGTTTACCTGATGCCAGGATTCAGGCTGAAGCAGGGGAACTGGCTCAGTGCTGACCTTGAATTATACACCGGTGAGCTTTCACCCAGGACATTTTCATCCGGCAGCCTCTCTCTCTACGGGGTGGAGAATGTGCATGATTATTTTCATGACACCTCCTTTGTCCGCCAGGCGTATATCGCCGTCAGTCCGGACGATGCATTCACGCTCACTGCCGGCGAACAGCAGATCATCGCAGGCTCGCGGCTGCTGTTCGATAACTACCAGCCCGCGGTAACGGCAGGGTATGACCTGCTCGATGCGTTCGATATTCCCCTGACCTTCGACCTGAAGGCCGTCAAGGTCGAGCCGTATAAACTGTATGACCCGTCAAGAACAAGCGTGCTCTATGACGCCGAGGTGAGCTACAATTTTTCCTTGTTCGAGTCTATCACGGCCTTTTATTCGAATTTTCAGGATACGGACAGTACGCTTGCACCAATCCTGAACAACCTTATTTACTCCGCTCTTTTCAACCGGGTGGAATACGACAATCTGATAAGCAAGTACGGGCAGGTGCGCGCCCGGCGCATCATGGCCTGTTTGCAGCAGCAGTATGCCGCCGGCGGACCGGTACATTCGTCATCAAGTTCCATCAGCTGGGCAGGTATGACCGGCGATCGCTACTTCGGCAGGGTTGAAATCAACCTGACCGGGATTCTTGAAACAGGTGACGGCAGCATCAGCGGGGTCAACTGCTTCGATTATGCGCGGCCGCTGGACCGGCACTTTTCCACCTTTGGCTATCTTGCCGATGCAAACGTGAAATACCACATACTGGACAAGGCTGCGATCGGACTGTTTTTCAATCTTTCTTCAGGTGATAAAACCCCGGCACAGGCGATTCTGACCCAGAACACGCTGAACAGCTTTCTCTCAATCTTTCCCTACAATACGGAATCCTCCCTGTTCTTTAACGGGGGCATCAATCAGAACCTTTCTGCAGGTTCTCTGACCATGGCAGGCAGACGCGGTCTCGGAGATGTTGCGTACGGAGCCATGATAGATGTGTATCCGGTACGTGCCCTCGAATGTACGCTCACCCCGGTGCTGATCTATCCGGAGATCACCAGCAAGCTGTATGGATTCGAAACCGATGTTACCGTTACCTACATGCCGGTCAGGCACGTGTCGCTTCCCTTCGAGTTCGATTATTTCAGCCCCGGAAATTTCTTTCAGGGATATTCGATACCGTACGTCATGCAGGTGCTGTTCGGCGCGGACATAACATGGTGACCAGACCGGAACTTTTCCTTTTCCCGGGTGTTTAAGGTATGAGAGACGTGATGGAAGACGATACCAAAGCCATGCTCAGGCTGAAGCAGGGTGACCGGGCTGCATTCGATGAATTGTACGAACGGTTCAGCAAGCGCATCTACAACTACGTGCTGCGGTACCTGGGCAGCGAAGAAGCGTCTGAGGACATCACGCAGGAGGTATTCGTGAGAATGTACACATCAGCAAAGACCTATGAGCCCACGGCGAGGTTTTCTACCTGGCTGTTTACCATTGCTACGAACCTTGCCATAAACGAATACCACAAATCCCGGCACACCGAGCAGATCACCGAAGCACTTCTCCCTGATGATGCCCTTCCAACGGACGAGCGGGCGGTCCTGGGCGAGCTGGAGGAGAAATTTCTGAAGGTCGTCCATCAATTACCGGAAAACCAGAGGACCGCGATACTCCTGCGGAGCTATGAGGGTATGGATTACCGGGAGATAGCCGACGTTCTGAAGGTGAGTGAAAAGGCCGTAAAATCCCTGCTGAGCAGGGGAAGAGAGAGGTTGATCCATGAGTATCAAGACTATCATCTGTAGAATAAGGCTTTTCTTTGCGAAAAAAACGCTCTCTGCGTACATGGACCTACAAACCGGCAGTGCAGCTGAACAAAAAATATCCCGTCTGTTGAACGGGTGCCCGGAGATTCAGGCGTACTACACAGCACTCCTGAACCTCGACGCTGCAATCAAAGCACTGCCCGGGAGGATGCCTCCTGCACGCCTGAAACAGAGAATCGATGCCGCTATCATACACCGGGGAGCGGCCCCGCCCGTTGATCATCCTGTCCGCCGTGCGTTCCCCTGGGTCTCTGCGCTGTCCTCTGCCGCAGCTGTCGCTGTGACAGCGCTCATACTCCTCCAGCTCCATCTCCGGAGAGAACGGTCTGCATCTGCGGGCGATATGTATGCGTCTCTGGACATGTACCAGAATATCGAACTCTATAAACACATGGATATGATCGAACACCTTCATGAGGTCATGGCAGTACAGGATTCTGCAGCTCCTGCCGGGAGGAGCGCACAATGAAGGTCTCCTCGATCTGGTTACTTCTCTGTCTCGGTCTGCCGATTGCCATCAGCGCTGCACCCATCACCGGAACGACAGCGCTCCCTGCGACAGAAACGGCAAGGCCGAAAACCGGCAATCCGGAAGACCGGGAGGTTATCAGGCACCTCAGGATGCTCGAGAACATGGAGATGTACGAGCACATGGAGATGTATCGGTATCTGAATGTTTTTGAACAGGAGAAAGAAAAATGAATATTTTCATACGTAGCTCAGCGTCTTCCGGATTCCCTGCACGGCTGTCAGGGAGATGCAGGACTGTGCTTGTCAGAACTGTCATTCTCCTGGCCATACTGCTGCCCATCCTTCAGCTCTCTGCACCTCGTGCACGCGCAGAGGCAGGCAGTGACCATCTGCAGCTCGACCCGCAGACACAGCGTCTCTGGGAACACCTGAGCCCGGAAAAAAGGCAGGAGATGAGAAATCTGTATAGCACATGGAGGTCATTGCCGGAGAACATACGGAAACAAACGCTGCGCAACTACCGCAGGTTCAAATCATTGTCCCGCGACGAACAAGACCGTATTCGTTCAAATTTCAAGAAATACCAGGCGATGACAGAGCAGGAAAGGATGCAGATCCGGGACTCATTCAAAGCATGGCAGCACCTGCCCCCGGCAAAAAAAAGGATGATCCTCAGGAATTACAGGATATACCAGTCATTGTCGCCCCACGAACAGGAACTCCTGAGGAGGAAATACCGCATCTGGAAGACCATGACCCCCGAACAGCGGGAAGACCTCAGAATGCGTCTGCGCGAGCGCCGGGAGCGGTAGCCGGCCGCCGGAGCGCCGCAGCATTCCGGCAAAAAGACCGCCGTTGAAACCATGCCTTTTCGGGCGTGGCCTACCGTTCGTCTTCCTGCAGTGATTTGAGGAGCTCGGCAGCTTCCGGCGAGCTCAGGGCGGACTGTTCGAGCTGTGCGATCATGCGCTCCTTGATCGTGCGCGGCAGGGTCACGGCATACATGTCGTACTCCTCGAATGCCTCATACGCAACCGGTGCGACCGCCTTCGCCGTCTGCGCAAGGACCCGGGCGTACTCGCGGATCTCGAACTGAGCGTGCTTGTCCATGCGGAGCTTGATGAAGTGGAACAGGTTGTGAAGATCGATCTGCCAGTACCACTGCGTGTACGCGCTCAGGGTAAGATTGATACGCGCAAGCTCTCTTGCTATGTCCTCCCTGAGCAGGGCATCATAGCTTGCATACGCTGCAGCCTGCCCCTGCTTGAGTAACGTGATGACCTTTCCCTGGAGATCCGGGGGCACGGTTTCATCATCGCGGCCCTGCTTGTTCTTCCTGCTCTGCCTGCGGACGTCTTCGGGCCGCGGCATGTAAAACTCGTCGGGCATGACACTGTATCTCCCGGAGAACTCATTGATCCTGGCTGTTCTGTGCCGTACCCACTGCCGCGCCACGAAAATGGGCAGCTTGACATGAAAGGTCAGGATCACCTGCTCAAACGGCGAGGTGTGCATATTCCGCATCAGGTAGCGAATCAGTCCACTGTCTTCTTTCGGGGTTTTGGTGCCCATGCCATGGGATACCCGGGCAGCAGCGACGATCCGTGCATCGCCGCCAAGGTAATCCACCAGGCGCACAAACCCGTGGTCAAGAACAGGAAATTCTTTATCCAGGATAGCTTCAGCTTCGGGAACGATAATCCGTGCCATACAACCTCCGTCTTACCCCTTAGCAGAGGACGGTGATGAGATCAACTGAACGCCGGCATGCAACAAATCTTTTTAAATTCCACGATTTTATGGTAAGAGGGAAAAAACCGAATACGAGGAAACCGACAGATGGAAGAAAAGTATAATCCCGAACACATAGAGCTGTACTGGCAGGACGCCTGGAACAGGGAAAAGACCTTTGCCGTGCACGAAAACGACGGGCTGAAAAAGTATTATTTGCTCGAGATGTTTCCCTACCCTTCCGGCAGGATACACATGGGGCATGTCAGGAACTACACCATCGGCGATGTCATGGCGCGCTACCTGAGAATGACGGGGAAAAACGTCCTGCACCCCATGGGATGGGATGCCTTCGGCATGCCTGCTGAGAATGCGGCGATTTCACACAAAACGCATCCCAAAGACTGGGTTGAGAATAACATTGCCAACATGAAATCCCAGCTGAAACGGCTCGGTTTATCGTACGACTGGGATCGGGAGGTCAACACATCCGTCCCCTCCTATTACCGGTGGGAACAGAAATTTTTTATCGAGATGTTCAAAAAGGGGCTTGCGTACCGGGCGACGTCCGCTGTCAACTGGTGTCCCCACTGCACGACCGTGCTTGCAAACGAGCAGGTGATCGACGGGAAATGCTGGCGCTGCTCATCGGACGTCGTGATCCAGGAAAAAGAACAGTGGTTCCTGAAGATCACCGCGTACGCCGAAGAGCTGCTCAAGGACTGCGATACCCTGACCGGCTGGCCCGAACGGGTCATCACCATGCAGAAGAACTGGATCGGCAAGAGCGAGGGCTGTGAGATCCTGTTTCCACTCGACGGAATGGACGAGCAGCTGCGCATATTCACGACACGGCCGGACACGGTCTACGGAATCACCTTCATGAGCATAGCCCCGGAACACCCGCTCATCGGTAAGATGGTGACGGCAGAGCAGCGCGATGCCGTGCGGGCATTCGTCGACCGGATCAAAAAAGGCGGAACCAAGAACCGGGAGATCGAGATAGGGGAAAAAGAGGGCGTATTCACGGGCAGGTATGCCATCAGCCCGTTCACCGGCGGGAAGATACCCGTCTTCGTGGCCAACTTCGTTCTGATGGAATACGGAACAGGCGCGATCATGGCAGTACCCGCACATGACCAGCGTGACTTCGAGTTTGCAAAGAAGTACGGACTCGGTATCAAGGTTGTTATCCAGCCGGACGGCGAGTCACTGGATCCTGCAGCAATGCAGCAGGCATACGAAGGCACGGGCAGGATGGTCAACTCTGGTGAGTTCACCGGAACCGACAGCGAACGCGGCAAGAAACTGGTCATCGAAAAGGTGGTCCGGGAACATAAGGGAATCTCGAAAATAAACTATAAGCTCAGGGACTGGGGCATCTCCCGGCAGCGGTACTGGGGTGCACCCATACCCATGGTCTACTGTGACACCTGCGGTATTCAGCCTGTGCCCGAAGACCGGCTTCCTGTCGAACTGCCCATGGACGTCAACATTACCGGGGAGGGTGAATCGCCCCTTGCCCGGCATGAAAAGTTTGTGCACACGACCTGTCCGGTGTGCCATGGCAGCGCACGGAGGGAAACCGATACCATGGATACGTTCATGGAATCTTCATGGTACTTCGAAAAGTACACATCACCCGCTGCGAAGGATTCGCCCTTCGACCAGCGTGCGCTTGCGTACTGGATGCCGGTGGACCAGTACATCGGCGGAATAGAACACGCGATCCTGCACCTGCTGTACGCCCGCTTCATCACCAAGGTGCTGCGGGACCTCGGGTATGTGCAGTGCAGCGAGCCGTTTCTCAACCTCCTTACCCAGGGCATGGTCATCAAAGACGGAGCCAAGATGAGCAAGTCCCTCGGAAACATCGTGGACCCGGAAAACATCATCAAGCAGTACGGGGCAGATACGGCACGATTGTTCATTTTGTTCGCAGCACCGCCGGAGAAGGACCTCGAGTGGTCTGACAAAGGCGTTGAAGGCGCGCGGCGGTTTCTGGACCGGCTGTGGAGGCTTGTGTACAAATATGCAGGCAGGGTACAGGGATTTTCCGGCGGAGCCTTGCCGAACGAAGACGAGGCCTCCCTCACGATCAGGAGGCTCACCCATAAAACGATCAAACGCGTCACGGATGACATAAAAGACCGTTTTCATTTCAACACCTGCGTCAGCGCTCTCATGGAAATGCTGAACAGCCTCTATGAAATGGATGAAAAGGGCGTCGGCGAAACAGGACTGCCTGCCTTCAGGGAAGCCCTGGACACCGTGATCATCCTGCTCAATCCCTTCGCCCCGCATATTACGGAACAATTGAACAGGGAGCTGGGCAACCCTCCCCTGACCTCGGCTGCATGGCCGGCATACAATCAGGCATTCATCCGGAACACGAGTGCCACAATCGTGGTTCAGGTCAACGGCAAGCTCAGGGGACAGGTCCGTGTTCCCGAAGACAGTGATGAACGTACCGTGTTCGAAATCGCATCTGCCGATGAAAAGATTCAATCGTACGTCAGCGGCAGACCGGTAAAAAGGCTTATCCTGGTGAAAAACAAGCTCTTGAATATCGTCGTCGGGCAGTGAGTGGATCGCCGCACACGGCACGGCCGTCATTATTGACAAAATTGACGAAGTAGTGTTGTTTAGAGATAACGAACCTTTAATAAGGAAAAAACTATGAAAAAATATTTTTCGCTCATCGTTCTCGTAATTCTTACTGTTGCGGCCGGCTGCGAAAAGGGAAACCAGGGTCCGTCTGCATCATCTGTAACCGGTTCTGTTCTCGAACTTGGCACGAATACCCCGCTCGCCTCTGCTGTGGTGACAACATCCCCTCTCGGTATGACTGCCACAACAGATGCAAACGGGAGATTCACGCTGCCATCACTGCCGTTCGGCAGCTACCAGTTGACATCGCAGGCGTCCGGATACATTTCACAGACAACAGGCTTCATCCCGGTGACTGCTGCCGGCATCAATGATCTGAATCTTTACCTCAGCCGCTATCCGGCAACCTCGATGGTCATAGCAAACGCCGGGAGCGATCAGTACAGCGTCGGTTACAACGCACCGGTAACACTGTCGGCACTGGCAAGTTCCTCGGACAATAATGCGCCCATCACCTATCAATGGGTACAGATCTCGGGAACGGCAGTCAACCTCGTTTCCGCTGACTCGGCAACGCCGTCCTTCGTTACTTTGCCCATGAACCAGTTCGTACCGGTACCGGACAATTTCGGACTGCTCGGCATAACACCGTCGGAAACAGGCTCCTACACCTTTATGCTCTATGCAACGGCGAACGGCTTTTCGGACTCATCGGCAATCACGGTATCTTCAGCACAGCCGAAACCTGTCATTACCAATGAGGTTGGCTACCTGTTCTCGAATGAAACAGTTGAGCGGGCAAATGTGCCTGTTGGTTCTGTCGTCTACCTGAACGGCGGATACAACGCACCGGCAAAAAGCAATACTCCGATTACGACCTACACGTGGTCGTTTATTTCAACGCCGCCTGCATCCGTTGCAGCATTTGACAATCCGTCATCGCAGACACCGTCGTTTGTACCGGACATGATCGGAAACTATGTGATCAACCTCGCGGCAGGAACCGCCGGGGGGACGATCAATGAAACCTTTACCGTCACAGCGAACAGCTATGTCGGTGCAAAGGACTGTGAATTCTGCCACAACGGCAGTCTGATGACCGACGTTACCACAGGATATCAGGCAACCGGACATGCTGCGGCCTTCGATGACCTGAGCTCAGTTTCGGGCGTCGGGGAGAGCTGTCTGCAGTGCCATACGACCGGTTTCGACAAAACGACGAGTGCGGCAAACGGCGGCTTTGACGATATAGCACAAGACCTCGGCTGGATCATAACGGTGCCCCTGACCTATCAGGGACTCCCTGCTACCTTGCAGACCATGGCAAATGTCGGATGCGAATCTTGCCACGGACCGGGCAGCACCCACACAGGCTCATACTCCTTCAATACGAATGTCTGTGCACAGTGCCACGACAATGCCCCGTTCAATCCTGAATACACGCAGTGGCTGAATTCCCCCCACGTCAATTCTGTTTCTCCGGGAGGGCTCAACCTCGCACAGCCGTTCTTTGCTTCGTGCAGGGCATGCCACTGGTCGCTCAACATCGTTGAGACGAACATGGAAGGCAAAGGACAGGTACCCTTTGTGACATCGGATGAACAGCCGGTAAAC
>JAJYLM010000032.1 GCA_021787655.1 bacterium | reverse complement strand
CAGTCATCATGTTCATGATCGTATCGACCGTCGAGAGCATCGAGTCCTGGGTGATGACGGTGAAGTCCTCGTTGTTGTTGTGCTGCCGCTTCAGGACACCGGTGATCTGACTGACTGCCTCATTGATGACATCTTTGGAACGCGCCCGTGCCCTGATGCCGAACAGGCTGTCCGTGTTGAACAGCTTTTCCGCTGCTTTTGCCGGGACATAGACAAGCCCGTCCATGTCGAAGCCGAGGGACTGTCCCTTCTTCTCCATGACCCCGATGACCCTGAAGTAGAAATTGCCGAGCTTGACGATCCTGCCGAGCGGGTTGGTGTCGCCGAACAGGACCTTCCAGACCCTGTACCCGAGCACGCACATGTTCCTGCCTGCGTCGCTCTCCTCGCGGGTCAGGAACCCGCCGATCTGCGGTTCGATGCTGATGATACGGGTGAACTGCTCATTGGTCCCGAGCACGGTCGCGTCGACGTGCGCATCGCGGTACTTGACGATGAGGGCGCCGAGTATCATGGGGAACACGCCGTCGGTGTACGTCGCCTCTCTCTGGATCGCCCTGACGTCCGACAGTGTCAGCTTGTGGGTCGACGCTATGCCCGCGACCGGGAAGTTGCCGCCCCTGGTCTGGATCTTGCCGGGCTGGATGATGATCATGTTTGTTCCCAGCCCGGTAAATTTCTCGAGGATGTACTGCTTTGCTCCCTCTGCCATGGACACGAGCAGGATCACGGATGCAACGCCGATGATGATGCCCAGCATGGTCAGGGCCGAGCGCATCTTGTTGCTCGACAGGGCGTCGAGCGCGGTAAGGATGTAGGTGAGGGCGTTCATGCGTCCTGCACAAGAGCGCCGTCGAGGATCCGTATCGTCCTGTCCGCCTGCCGTGCAACGGACGGGTCGTGCGTGACGAGGACCACGGTGACGTTCATCCGTTTGTTCAGGTCCTTGAAAATCGAGATGATCTCCCTGCCCGATTCGCTGTCGAGATTGCCGGTCGGCTCGTCCGCGAGGATGATGTCCGGATTGTTCACGATCGCACGGGCGATCGCGATACGCTGCTGCTGGCCGCCGGAGAGCTGCGACGGCTTGTGGTGCAGCCTGTTGCCGAGTCCAACGTTGAGGAGCGCGTCTTTCGACAGAGCCTCCATCTTCGCCCCGTCAACGCCTGCGTAGAGCAGGGGCATGGAAACGTTCTTGACCGCATCGTACCGGGGCAAAAGATTGAACATCTGGAAGACGAAGCCTATCCGCCGGTTGCGTATGTGCGCAAGTTCGGCGTCGGAATATTCGGACACGTTCCGGTCGTTGAACAGGTATGTCCCCCGGCTCGGCCTGTCCAGGCACCCGATGATGTTCATCAGTGTCGACTTGCCGGAGCCCGACGGACCGATAATAGAAATGTACTCGCCCTGCTGTATCCGGACGTTGACGCTCCTCAGGGCGACGACCTCGACAGTATCAATACTGTAGACCTTCCATACGTCCTTCATCTCAATCATGGGGCACGACCTTCATGCCTTCGTGCAGCGTATACCGGTCGGACGGAAGGATGACCAGTGCTCCCTCGCCGATGCCGCCGGTGACCACGGTCGAGTTCCAGTTGGAGATGCCCGTTTTGATCTCCACCCTGCGTGCCATGCCGTTCCTGATGATCCAGACGAACCGGTCGTTCGACGAGGACGACTCCTGGATGGAGTAGGTCGGCACGAACAGGACGTTTTTCGCGACGTGAACGATGATCTCGACGTCGGCAGACATGCCCATGCGGATATCACGGATGTGCGGCAGGGAGATCTTTGCCTCTATGGTCCGGTTGAGATCGAGGGCGGTCGATACCGAGGGGGCAACCTCGATGACGGTACCGGTGTACACCCGGTCCGGGAATGCATCGAACGAGATGCGCGCAGGCTGGCCGACGCTGATGATCCCCGAGTCAACTTCATCGAACGGTGCCTTGACGTGATAGGAGCTGGTGTCGATGACCTGGACCAGCGGGCCCTCCTGCTGGATTGCCGAGGCAGAACCAGGCAGTGATGGAATGCTGCCGAGGGGAAATTCTCCGAGGTGGGCGTTGAGCCGGGTGATGATGCCGTCGATGGGGGATGTTATGAACGACAGGTCATACTGCGCACGGGCGGCACGGAAGGCATACATGGCGGTATCCAGCGCAGCCTTCGAAACAGCGTGGGATGCGAACAGCTGCCGTGCCCGTGCATACGCCTCGGACGTCCGGTCGAGGTCGACCTTTGCAAGGGCGTTGTTCATGGACAGGATCACAGCACCCTTGTGCACGCGGTCGCCTGCATGGTAGTAGATATGGGTCACGGCACCGGGATACTCGGACATCAGGTTCGCCTTTTCTGCCGGTTCCACGGTGCCCGATGATGTCGAGCTGACGATCTGATCGACATCGCCCCGTTTTACCGGCACGGCAATGACAACAGCCGGTTTTTCCGATGAGAGGAATTTCAGCACGACCACGAGGACGGCTGCAAGTACAACAGCGGGAATCCAGAGTTTCTTGAGCTTCATGCAAGACCACTATAGCCGAAGGCACTGCAATAGCAAGTCTTTGAACATGCTGCGGGGAGCACCGGCGCGGTTTGTTTGACTTTCCGTGGATACCAGCATTAAACTATACCCTATACCCATTCGAAAAGGCAGAAAAAAATGTTTGAAACGATTCTCAAAAAAATAGCAGGTTCGCAGAATGAGAGGGACCTCAAAAAGCTGTACCCGTCCGTGGATACCATCAACGGGCTTGAGCCTTCGACGGCAGCGCTTTCGGACAGCGCGCTCAGGGACAAAACAGCGGAATTCAGGAAGAGGCTGTCGCTCGGCGAATCGCTCGATGACCTGCTGCCGGAGGCGTTTGCCGTCGTCCGGGAGGCATCCAAACGGACGCTGAACATGCGCCATTTCGATGTCCAGCTCCTCGGCGGTATGGTCCTCCACAACGGCAGGATTGCCGAGATGAAAACCGGTGAAGGAAAGACCCTGGTTGCAACGCTGCCCGCGTACCTCAATGCGCTCGAAAGCAAGGGCGTGCACATCGTCACGGTGAACGACTACCTGGCGAAACGTGACGCGGAGTGGATGGGGGAGATCTACGCATTTCTCGGGCTGACCGTCGGTGTCGTTGTCCATGACCTGGACGACCAGCAGCGGCAGGCAGCGTACCGTTCGGACATCACCTACGGCACGAACAACGAGTTCGGGTTCGATTATCTCCGGGACAACATGAAATTCGATATCCGCGAGATGGTCCAGCGCGATCTGAACTATGCCATCGTCGACGAGGTGGACAGCATCCTCATCGACGAGGCACGGACCCCGCTGATCATTTCGGGGCAGGCCGAGGAATCCACCAGCAAGTACTACACCATCGACAAGATCATCCCGCGGCTGAAACTCGAGCAGGATTATACCATCGACGAGAAACAGAAAAACGTCATTCTCACGGAGCAGGGCGCCCTCAATGCCGAGAAGTACCTCGGCATCGGGAACATCTTCGAGCCCGCGCAGATGGAGACCCTGCACCACGTGAACCAGGCGCTCAAGGCGCATGTCATTTTCAAGCGGGACGTGGACTACGTCGTCAAGGAAGGGGAGGTCGTTATCGTCGACGAATTCACCGGCAGGCTGATGCCCGGCCGGAGGTGGAGCGACGGCCTGCACCAGGCAATCGAGGCAAAGGAGGGCGTGAAGATAGAGAACGAGAACCAGACCCTTGCCACGATCACCTTCCAGAATTATTTCAGGATGTACAGCAAGCTCGCAGGCATGACCGGTACTGCCGATACCGAGGCAACGGAGTTCAAGAAGATCTACAACCTCGACGTCAATATCATGCCCACGAACCTGCCGATGGTCCGCGCCGACCACCATGATATGATCTACAGGACGCAGAAAGAAAAGTTCAACGCGGTCATCGACGAGATCATCGAGCTCAACAGCAAGGGCAGGCCCGTGCTCGTCGGCACCATCTCCATTGAGAAGTCCGAACTCCTGAGCTCCATGCTCACGCGCAGGGGCATCAAGCACCATGTCCTGAATGCCAAGCACCACGAAAAGGAAGCCATGATCATAGCCCAGGCAGGAAAGAAGGGGGCAGTCACGATAGCGACCAACATGGCAGGACGTGGAGTCGACATCCTGCTCGGCGGCAATCCGGAATTCATGGTCAGGGAAAAGATCAAGGCCGGCGACGCGAAGCAGGAAGACTTCGATCGACACCTGCAGACCGCGAAATCGGCGTGCGAGTCCGAGAAGCAGGAGGTCGTCGAACAGGGAGGCCTCCATATCGTGGGCACCGAACGGCACGAAGCACGCCGGATCGACAACCAGCTCAGGGGAAGGGCGGGCAGGCAGGGCGACCCCGGTTCGTCGAAGTTCTATATGGCGCTCGAGGACGACCTGATGCGCAGGTTCGGCTCCGAAAGGATCTCCTCGGTCATGCAGAAGCTCGGCATGTCCGAAGGCGAGCCGATCACGCACCCGTGGATCTCGAAGGCCATCGAAAATGCACAGAAAAAGGTGGAAGAGCACAACTTCGAAATACGGAAGCAGCTCATCGAGTACGACGACGTCATGAACAAGCAGCGCGAGGTGATCTATGCGAGGCGCAAAGAGATCCTGCGTGGAGAAAAGATCGACGAGCTCATCAAGGACATGATGGAGCAGACGATCGACGATATCCTGCACAAGCATATCGAGAACCCCGACCGGCCCGAGGAATGGGACTTCACTGCCATCAATAACGCACTCGACGGTATGCTGGCACTGAAGCTGACGCTCAGTGATGAGCAGAAAAACAGTACGACAGCGTATGAGATGAAGGACCTGCTCGTGCAGCAGGCAAAGACGCACATCGAAGAACAGCAGAAGAAGCTGGGGGATGCGTCTTTTTCAGAACTCGTACGGTTTATCTTTCTCCAGGTGCTGGACAGTAACTGGAAAGACTTCCTCCTCAACATGGACCACCTGAAAGAGGGCATCGGCCTGCGGGGTTACGCGCAGAAAGATCCCCTCATCGAATATAAAAAAGAGGCATTCGAGATGTTCCAGCTGATGCTCGATCAGGTACGGGAAGAGTCTATCACCAGGCTTTCCAAGATCCAGATCGAGGAAAAGGAGAACAAGAACTTCGCCCTCCAGCAGCGGATGCCGCTGAAATTCAACCTGAACCTCACGCAGCCGGCAGGCATGGCTGCAGCTCCGTCGCCGCAGGCGCAGGCCGCAGGGCAGGGTGTCACGGCTCCCATCAAGCGGGACGCCAAAAAGATCGGACGGAATGATGTGTGCTGGTGCGGCAGCGGCAAGAAGTACAAGAACTGCCACGGGAAGAACGAGTAGGGCGGACCCCGGGACACGACCGGGAAGAGAAGCGGGATTAAGAAATTAAAGATTCAAGAGTAAAGATTCAAAATTGAGAAGAGATTCAAGAGTAAAGATTCAAAACTGAAAAAAGATTAAAAAAGGGCGGGATGTGACCCGCCCTGGACGACATCATGTGAAAACAAACACCACCGAGACCGGGATCCCCGGCTCTGCGATTATATCTTTCCCTGCAGCAGGAACGCTATGACAAACGCGTAAATGACCAGTGACTCGATCAACGCAAGACCGATGATCATCGGGGTCACGATCTTTCCTGAAGCGCCGGGGTTTCTTGCAATACCATCGAGGGCCGATGAAATAGATCTGCCCTGTCCGAGCGCTCCGCCGAATGCTGCGATCGCTATGCCGATACCGCTGGCGATTGCAAGCCACGCCTTCACGCTGGTATCGCCTGCCTGTGCGGCCGTACCGTCAGCAAACGCCGGTATTGCCATCAGCAGAAGGACGATGGTTGATGCTGCTGTGCCGAAAAACCTTCTCAACATGTTCGTTTCCTCCTTTCTTGAGTAGTTTATGTACAGAATACAAGTACTGTTATAGATCCGCTGCCTCGTGCTTTTCCTCTTCTTCGTGTGCGACCGCCAGTGCAATGTAGATTGCGCTGAGGATCGAAAACACCAGGGCCTGGATGAATGACACGAAAATGCCGAGGATCATAAAGAATATCGGGACGATGACCGGCAGCAGGTGGGAGAATATCCCCAGTGCCGTGTGGTCGCCGAGCATATTTGCGAAAAGCCTGAGCGAGAGCGACACGGGTCTGACGAAGTTGCTGATGAGTTCGACGACCAGCATGATCGGGGCGAGCCACCAGATCGGGCCCATGAAGTGTTTGATGTACTTTATCCCGTGGGCCTTGAAACCGTAATAATTGTAGGCGACGAATACGGTGACTGCCATCGCAGCGTTCGTGTTGAGCGTGTCCGTGGGCGGCATCATACCCGGGATAACTCCCCACAGGTTCGACATGAAGATCAGGATGAACAGGGTGCCGATCAGCGGAAGGTACTTCTCCGGTTCGTCAGGAATGACCGAGGCTGTAAAGTTGTACAGCGCTTCGTAAATGATATCGAACAGCGAAAACAGCGTAAATCCTTCATCAGGCACCTCTGGATAATTCCTGCGCTTCAGGGTCCTGAGCACCAGAAAGGTGAGCAGAATGAGAAGAGCACCCGTCAAAGGATAGGTTATCATATAACTCGGGACATCCTTCAATCCCGGTATGAAGCTAAACCATGTTAATTGTTCATGCATTGTCCTGTCTCCTTACCATCAAATAAATTGCCATGAGCAGGGTGCTCAGCGGCATGACCGTAATCCCCAGTATAAAGGGAACGGGCCTTATCTTGATTATTACTATGGTTATATAAAGTATTGTCAACAAAAATGCATATTTAAGTATCAGGAGGAAGATGTAGACGGCCTTATTGCCCGATTGTCCGAAGATGACCGACATGCCTTTGCCGAGCAGGACCATGTTTGCGGCGATGATGCCGGTGCCTGCTGCGAATGCCTCAAGATCCGTCGTGGTGTGCCGGTAGAAAAAAGCGCCCGCTGCAAACAGCAGGAGCCCTGCGCCGATCCATATTTTATACGTGGTCGAATTCATTTCTTGTCCGATCCTATAATCTTTCCTATCTGCAGCAGCCGCATGATACTAGCCACGAAGCTGAGGCAGGTGAACACCAGCAGGAGCCAGGGGGCAGTGTGAAGGTATTTGTCTGCATAGTATCCGATGAAGATACCGACGACAACAGACAATCCCGCCTCGATACTCAGCGCGAAGAGCGCAGCCACCTGTTGAAGGTTAAATCCCGGCACAGTGATTATAAGAGTACCACGCCGGGAAAAAGCCCGTCAAACACAACGGGTACGGCGGTACATCCCCGGATCATCGTCCCGATACGTTGAACCTGAAGTAAACGACATCGCCCTCCTGCATCACGTACTCCTTGCCTTCGATGCGGAGGAAGCCCTGATCGCGCGCAGCTGCTTCTGACCCGGCGGCAACGTAGTTCTCGTATGAGATGATCTCGGCCTTGATGAACCCGCGCTCGAAGTCCGAGTGTATCTTGCCTGCTGCCTGCGGTGCCCTGGTGCCCCGGACGATGGTCCAGGCGCGCGCCTCCATCGGACCGGATGTGAAGAACGTCATAAGGTCGAGCAGGCGGTAGCCTTTTTCAATCATTTCATCGAGCCCGGATCGCCTGATGCCGAGCTCCCTGAGGTATTCCGTGCGTTCCTGCGGCTCGAGCTCTGCGAGTTCTGCCTCCAGTTTTCCCGATATGATTACGACCCCTGCATGCTCTTTCGATGCATCTGCCACAACGACGTTCACGAAGGCCTGTTCCTCTGCGCTTGCTGCCGCGGTTTCTCCGTTCTGCGCCAGCTCGGTAACGTTCGCGATATACATGGCGGGTTTTGCGGTCAGCAGGTTGAGCTCGCGGAGAAGCTGCTGTTCTTCACTGTTGGTCTGCAAAGTGATAGCCTTGTTTCCCGCGGAGAGGTGTGCTGAGAGCCGCTTGAAAAAATCCGCCTCGGTGACGAGCTTCTTGTTCCCGCTCTTTGCCGCCCGTGCGGCCCGCTCGAGCCGTTTGTCGACCGTATCGACGTCCGCGAGGAGCAGCTCTGTGTTGATGATGCCGATGTCCCGTGCCGGGTCCACCGATCCTTCGACATGGACGATGTCCTTGTTCACGAAGCACCGGACCACGTAGGCGATGGCGTCGACCTCCCGGATATGGCTCAGGAACTTGTTGCCCAGTCCTTCTCCCCTGGACGCGCCCTTGACAAGCCCGGCGATGTCCACGAACCGCAAGGTCGTATAGATCTTCTTCCCGGCGTGGTCGATGCGCGCAAGTGTGTCGATACGCTCATCCGGTACATCGACGATGCCGATGTTGGGTTCTATGGTCGTGAACGGGTAATTGTCCGCCGAGACCTTGGACGCGGTCAGGGCATTGAAGATCGTTGATTTGCCGACGTTCGGCAGTCCGACTATACCGCAGCTGAACCCCATCTATCCCACCTTTAACCGGTTGACGGATTCCATTGCCTTTTCCCGCGCATCGGGTCTGCCCCCGATGAACAGCAGCAGTCCGTCGATGACCTTTTCAAAAAGGCCTTCCAGGGTCTTCAGCTCCTGCGCATCGAACTCGGACAGCACGTAATCGACGGTATCACCAGCATCCCCGGGCTTTCCGATGCCTATCCGGATCCGGTAGAATTCGCGCGTCCCCAGCTTTTCAATGATGGACTCGATACCCTTGTGCCCGGCGCTGCTCCTGTTGAAGTGGAACTTTGCCCTGCCCACAGGAATGTCCATGTCATCGTGGACGACGACCACGTTTTCGGGGGCAGTACGGTATTTCCTGAGTGCTGCATGGAGCGCAACACCGCTCAGATTCATATAGGTCATAGGCATCATCAGCAGGACGTCGTGCTCAGGCCAGAAGCCGGTCAGGGCATCGAACTGCCGTTTCCTGATCTCGCAGCCGATCCTCTGTGCGAGCGCAGACAGAAACAAAAAACCGGCGTTATGCCTTGTGTAAAGGTATTTCTTCTCCGGATTGCCCAGACCCGCGACAATGAGCGCGGGTCTCTGTGTTTTCGGTAAGCCAAACAACGGTCTATGCTGGGGTTATTTCTTTGTTTCTTTTTTCGGCTCGGCCTTTTCCTTGGCAGCGGGTGCCGCCTGCTTGGCGTCCTTTGCCTCTTCAGCAGGTTGTTCACCCTCTTTGGCTTCCTTGCCCTTCTTGATAACCTCGGGCTCTGCAGAAGTCGCCTCGGCAACTGCAACCGGCTGTACCACTTCTTCCTTGGCAGGAACCATGACGTGGACGACCGGTGCTTCGGGGTTGTCGATGAATTCTACGCCCGGTACCGGCTTGAGGTTTCTCACGTGCAGGGTATGGCCTATATTCAGTTCCGTCACGTCGACTTCGATGTGTCGCGGAATGGAAGTCGGCAGACATTTGATGCTGAGCTCGCGGGCAACGACCTGCAGGATACCGCCCAGTTCAATGCCCTTTGCCTTGCCGGTGACCAGCACCGGTGCCTTCGTCTTGATCTGCTGGTTTTCAGAAACCTCGTAGAAATCCACGTGGAGCACTTCGTCCGTTGTCGCGTGGCGCTGGAGTTCCTTGATCAGTGCAAGTTTCTTGCCCGGCGCACTGCCGTCCTTGATGCTCAGTTTTATCAGCTCGTTCGAGCCGGCCTTCAATACCTGTTTGAGCTCTTGAGCCTGTATCGATACGTGCAGGGTGTCGTGGCCCTTGCTGTAGATGACAGCCGGGATCTCCTGCTTGCTCCTGATGCCCCTGACCTTCTGTTTGCCGAAGTCCTTTCTTACTGTTGCGTTCATTACCATTTCTTCCATGTTCCTCTCCTTATTTGTTCATACGAACAACGAACTTACGGATGTCTCTTCGTGGATCCTGATGATGGCTTCAGCAAGCAGGTGTGCTATGCTTTTGACCACGATTTTCTTGCATGCCGCTGTATGTTCGTTCGGTCGTATTGTGTCTGTTACAATCAGTTCGACCATCTGCGAATTCTGGATCCGCTCGACGGCGTTGCCGGAAAGCACCGCGTGGGTCGTACATCCGTAGACCTTTGCAGCCCCCTGCTTTATCAGGGCATCTGCAGCCTGCGTTATAGTGCCCGCGGTGTCAACGATATCGTCCACGATCAATGCCGCCTTGTCCCTGATGTCTCCGATGATGTTCATGACCTCGGATACGTTGGGACGCGGCCGCCTCTTGTCCACGATCGCGATGGACGCATCCAGTCTCTTGGCGAATGCCCGCGCACGCTCGACACCGCCTGCGTCCGGTGACACGACGACGATCTCGTTCTTGATGTTCTCCTTGATGTACTCGAGCAGCACCGGCATGGCATAGAGGTTGTCGACCGGTATGTTGAAAAAGCCCTGGATCTGTCCGGCATGAAGGTCGACGGTCAGAACCCGCTGCGCTCCGGCAGTCGTCAGCAGGTCGGCGACGAGTTTTGCCGATATCGGGGTCCTCGGGTTGACCTTGCGGTCCTGCCGCGCGTAACCGTAGTACGGTATGACTGCAGTGATCCTCTTTGCGGATGCCCGCTTGAGGGCATCGATCATGATGAGCAGTTCCATGAGGTGGTGGTTGCCGGGGATTGAGATGGACTGGACGGCAAAAACATCCATGCCGCGGACGTTCTCGTTGATCTCGATCCTGCTCTCGCCGTCGCTGAATGTTTTTACCATTGCGTTGCCGGGCACCATGCCCAGGGTATCGCAAATACTCCCGGTCAGTACCTTGTTCGAGCTTCCGCTGAATATTTTAAAAGTGGCGTTCATAGTATTTTATATCCTAACTGGGGCGGGAGGATTCGAACCTCCGCATGGCAGATCCAAAGTCTGCTGACTTACCGCTTGTCTACGCCCCAAAGTACAGCCACGGGCTGTGCATGCCCACGGCTAAACCTTATCCTTATGCCTCTGCCTTGTCTGCCTCCGCCATAACTCCGTCGCCCCGTTCGAGCTCTTTCTTGTACGCATCGATGACCGTGTCTTCGATCTTCTGCCGGGTCTCGTTGTTGAGCGGGTGGGCGGTGTCTTTGTAGCTCCCGTCTTTCATCTTTTTACTGGGCATGGCCACGAATAATCCATTATTGCCGTTGATGATTCTGAGGTCCCGTATGACAAAACAGCCGTCGAAGATTATTGTTGCAAATGCCTTCAGTCTCTCTTCGTTCACCGGGAACACCTTAACTTCTGTAATTTCCATACTTGTTACCTCCTTTGTTATATGCCGTGTAATTTATAAACTGTTGTATAATCCTTTGAAATCTTGTTCAATGCTTTTTGTGCTTCCTGCTCCTCGAAGAAGATTCCAAACACACAGGACCCGCTTCCGGTCATCGCAGCAGCTTTTGCCCCGTACTGTATCAGCTTCTCCTTTATGGCATGTATTTCAGAAGCATGTTCCTCCGTTACTGTCTCAAGGTCGTTTTGAAGACACCGTATAATAGCATCTTTTGTATAGAAAGCAAGATCGCACATAGATGGAGGCCCGGGTTTTGTCAATGGTTTTAACAGGGAATACGCCCTCCGGGTGGATATGCCGAACCCGGGTTTCACGACGATGTAGGAGAGGGGGCCCTCGATACCGACCTTGCCGACGATGTCGCCCCTGCCCCGTGCGAGCCCGCTGCCGTCCATCATGAAGAACGGAACGTCCGAGCCGATACGTGCGGCAATCCCGGTCAGCTCTGATTCCGAGTACGAGGGGGTCAGCTTGTTGAGCAGCTTCAGGACGCAGGCAGCGTCACTGCTCGCACCGCCCATGCCTGCTTCAACCGGGATGTTCTTTTCCAGGTCCACAGTGACCTGCTTCCTCTTCGCCGGGACGTTGCCGAAAAAGAGCTGGATTGCCCGGTAGATCGTATTGCGTTCGTCAACAGGAATGCCCCGCGCCGAGGTTCTGATGCGGATGGCGTCACCGGGCTCAAGCGAAATATCGATCCTGTCGAACAGGGAAACCTTCTGCATCAGCGTCAGAATGTCGTGGTAGCCGTCGTCCCGCGTCCCGGTGACGTAGAGAAAAAGGTTGAGTTTTGCAGGCGCGGACGACGAGGCATGGACCATGGACGGATTATTCGGAATCTTTGACGATGGACGATGTCTTCTGGAGTTCCATGGACGAGGTGCCGTTGAACTGTGCACCTTCATCGATCAGCAGAACGGGAGTCTTTATGTTGCCGGTGAACCGCCCCTTCCCTTTGATTTCCACCCGTTCGAAGGCGATGACATTGCCCTGGATCGAACCGCTCAGGATGAGGGTCCCGGTCTCCAGTTCTGCCTCAAGGACAGCAGATTCCCCGATGAGCAGTTTGCCCTTCGACTGTATGGTACCCTTGAATGAGCCGTCTATCCGCACGACCCCGTCGAATACCAGCTTCCCTTCAAACGAGCTTTCCTTCCCGATAATGGTGTGGATTTCTTCGGAACTGACGTTGGTTTCTTTTTTATCAAACATAGAGCCTCCTAAACTCCCCGTATCGTGTTTAAAATCCTGTCGAGATCGTCAAAGGAAGAATAATGGATTTCTATCCATCCCTTGCTCCCGTTGTGGCTGACCCGGATCCTGGTGGCGAACACCCTCCTCAATTCATCCTCTATCGCACTGATCTGGGATCCGGCCTCGCCCTGGCGTGACGCCTCTTTCGCCCTGGTCTGGCGTGTGTGGACATAGCCTTCCGCAGCCCTGACCGTAAGTTTTTCGTCGCGGATCTTCCTGAAGAACCGCAGCTGCTCCTCGACCGGCGAGAGCGCGAGGATCGCCCGCGCATGACCCGGGCTCACGCTGCCGCTCTTGATGGCGTTTTTTATCTCATCCGGGAGCCGCAGCAGCCTGACGGCGTTCGCGACGGTCGCCCTGTCCTTGCCGACCCTCTTTGCAACATCGGCCTGGTTCAGATTGAATTCCTCAATAAGTTTCCGGTAGCCGTCTGCCTCGTCGATGGGGTTGATGTCTTCCCGCTGGAGGTTTTCTATCAGCGCGAGGAGCAGCTGGTCCTGCTCGTTGACGTCCTTGATGATGACCGGCACCTCTTTCAGCCCTGCCTTCTTCGCTGCCCGCAGCCGCCGTTCCCCTGCGATCAGCTCGAAGTTGCTGCCGTCGGGTTTGACCACGAGGGGCTGGAGGATGCCGTTCGCCTGGATGGACTGGGCAAGCTCGTCGATCGTGCGGTCGGAAAACGCCTTGCGCGGCTGGTGTTTGTTGACCGAGATCTTTGCAACGGGGCAGATGAAGTAGCCTTCCCTGGTCGTCACCTCTTTTGTCCTCACCGGTATCAGTGCGGACAGCCCTTTGCCCAGGGCGTTATGCTTTTTTTCCATGCTCGGGTGTTCCTTTGTTTTTATGTTTTTGGAGCAGTTCCTTTGCCATATCTATATAGCTCCGTGCCCCCTTTGACGTTACGTCGTAGAGCAGCGCGGGCTTGCCAAAGCTCGGAGCCTCGCTCAGCCGCACGCTTCTGGGGATAACGGTTTTAAATCTCAGGGATGCAAAGTGACGGTCGATCTCGTCCCTCACCTGGAACGAGAGATTATTCCTTGGGTCGAACATTGTCAACAAAATGCCTTCTATCTCGAGGACATGGTTGATGTTTTCCGTGACCAGTTCCACGGTCTTCATGAGCTGTCCCAGGCCTTCCATTGCATAGTATTCGCACTGGAGAGGGATGATGATACTGTCCGCAGCAGTCAGGGCATTGACCGTGAGGATGCCGAGGGACGGGGGACAGTCGATGATGATGTAATCATAGAGTTCCTGGACCTCGCGAAGTGCGCTCTTCAGCCTCGTTTCCCGGGATATGACGTTGATCAGCTCTATCTCCGCGCCGATAAGGTCCTGATTTGCAGGTGCAACCTTCAGAAAGTCGAGTTCCGTGTGCTTGATGATCTGCGAGAGCTTGTTCTTGCCGATGATGGCGTGATAGATGCTCGCCTCGAGGGTGGTCTTGTCGATGCTGAAGCCGCTCGTGGAATTCCCCTGGGGGTCGAGGTCGACGAGCAGTATCTTTTTTTCTGCCACGGCAAGGCTGGCGGCGAGGTTGACTGCTGTTGTTGTTTTGCCGACACCGCCTTTTTGGTTGGCTATGGATATGATTTTGCCCATGGTTCTGTTGTTATGTCAGAACCATAGGAGCATGTCAATGCAGCGCAGGGTTGCCGTTTTGAAAAATACGTCATATAAGTCCTCATAGACTTATTTTTTATTTGTTATTTGCACTTATGATCAGTGAAGCCAAGCAAAAAGAGTTGAGGGACCGGATGCAGTCGCTGGGCATCCGGGAAGAGGATATTGCCGAAAAATTTATCCATGCGCAGGGGCATGGCGGGCAGAACGTCAACAAGACAGCGACCTGTGTCTATCTGAAGCACCTGCCGACCGGCATCGAGGTGAAGATGCAGCAGGAACGCTCCCAGGCAATGAACAGGTTTCTTGCCCGCAGGCTGCTGGCCGACAAGGTCGAAGAAGCGGTCCTCGGAGAGCGCAGCAGGATCCGGCAGGAGATCGAAAAGATACGAAGGCAGAAGAGAAAGCGCTCGAAGCGGGCAAAAGAAAAGGTACTTCAGGACAAGAAGCATACAGCCGGGAAAAAGGCATCCCGATCCTGGGTGGGGGACACGGACGCATGAAGGCACTGGCAGAGAAACTCGGCAACGTTCTTGTCATGCAGCAGAAAACGGTTGCAACAGCAGAGTCCTGCACCGGCGGGATGATTGCGAAGGTCATCACGGACATACCGGGCAGTTCACGCTATTTTATGGGCAGTGTGGTGAGCTATTCGAATGATGTGAAGATCAAGGTACTGCGGGTCAGCAGGGCGTTGATAGAAAGGCACGGTGCGGTTTCATCGCAGGTTGCAGTGGCAATGGCCCGGGGTGTCCAGCGGCTCATGCACGCGGACTTTGCCATTGCTGTGACCGGTGTTGCGGGACCTGACGGTGGTACGGCAAAGAAGCCGGTCGGCCTTGTATATATTGCGGTTGCGAACGGCACGGATATCGAGGTGAAAAAGTTTAATTTTCAAAAAGAGAGGGATGGTAACCGTAAGGACACAACCAAGGCAGCACTTCGAATGCTGATACAGACACTAAATCAACAAGCTTAAAGATTAAAAATTCAATAGTAAAGATTCAATATTAAAACCTAAGCCCGAAAGATTTGCGATTCAAGCTTAATGGGCGGGGTTGGCCTAACCACCTGTAAAATAATAAAGATAAGTTTTATGCCGTACAAACTGTTGACTTGCCGTGTCAACTACACATATTCCTATATAAGCATTACCTTTTGAAGGAGGTAATATGAAATTATACACTAAATTATACACCATTCCGGCTGTCGGGGGAACAGGCACAGACCAATATCAAACCATAGAGACCTTCAGCCTTCCCAACGGCCTGAAGGTGTTCTACGATCACGTGCCCGACACGCCCCTGGTGTCCATCCAGGCATGGGTGAATACCGGCAGTGCAGACGAGCCCGCAAAGTCTGCGGGTATTTCGCACCTCATCGAGCACATGTTCTTCAAAGGGACTGCAAACACCAAGATAGCAGTCATCGCCAAGGAGATCGAGGCACTCGGCGGTTATATCAACGCCTTTACGTCCTTCGAAGAAACGGTGTTTTATATCACGATCAAGAACACCTACTTTCACAAAGCCATGGATGTGCTTGCGCAGACTATCATCAATCCATCGTTCGATCAGGACGAACTCACGATGGAAAAAAAGGTCGTTATCGACGAGATCAAGCGGGGCAGGGACGATACGTACCAGACCCTGTTCCTGAAGCTCTACGGCCTTGCATACAAGGACCATCCCTATGCACGTCCCATCATCGGGAGCGAGCGGACCGTCAGCTCGTTCAGCAGGAACACCATCTTTACGCACTACAAACGCTGGTACACGCCCTCGAATATCAGTGTAATTGTCGCCGGCGATATACCGAAACAGCAGGTAGAGCAGGGCATCTACAAGGCGTTCGAGTCCATGAAATCCAGCGGTGTTGTCAGGCATATCAGGCCGCCGGCACCCGGGCAGCGGCGTCAGCAGTCCCTCATCAGGACAATGGACGTCAAGGACACGTACTATGCAATGGGGTTCGTGACACCGCCGGTAACGGAACAGGACAGCTTTGCGCTGGAGGTGTTTTCCTATATCCTCGGCGGCAATGACACATCGCGCCTTCCGCGCATCGTGAAGAACGAAAACAGGCTGGTGGACAGTATCATGGTGTCCTCGTCGGCGAACCGCTACACCGGGTTCTTCAGCATCAGCGGCACCACGGAGCCGGAAAAGCTCCAGCGGGCGTTCGATATGATCATGAGCACCGTTGCAGACTCCGGTGTCCAGCTTCCGACGCACGAAGAGATAGCGCGTGCCAAGCAGATGCTCAAGAGCATGTTCATCTATGATCTCGAAACCGTCAAGCAGCGCGGGATGAAGATCGGAGAGGCAGTCGTGGAGATGGGCGGTATCGACTATATTATGGATTACACCAGGAGGATCGACAGCGTCACCCCCGCGATGATTGGCTCTGTGATCAACAAGTACCTTGTTCCCTCACGGCTGAACACGGTTGCGCTTCTGCCGAAGAAGGCCACGGCTGCACAACAGCGCGTGCGCGTCGTCCATCCGGCAGTCACGGGCATGGATTATGCGGTCAAGCACACGGGCGACATCCTGACAGCGACCTTTGAAAACGGCCTGCGCCTGGTCCTCAAGGAAAAGCATACGGTGCCGATTATCGCGGTTTCAGCGCTGTTCCTCGCTGACATAACGGAAGAGCCCCGGGATAAAACAGGACTTGTCAACATCATGTCTCTGATGCTCAAGAAAGGCACCCACTACAGGAAAGAGAGCGATATCGAGCGGGAAAGCGACAACATTTCAGGCATGTTCTCACCGGTGCGGACGAAACAGACGTTCGGCATAACCGGTGAGTTCCTCAACAAATACACGGATGACGGCCTGAGCCTGTTTGCGGATATGCTCCAGAATTCGACCTTTGAAAAAGACGAGATACAGCGCATTCAGAACGATGTCATAGCGGATATCAAGGCGGACAAGGACAATATCGGTCTGCAGGCGCGCAACGCGTTTCTGCGCCAGATCTACAACCGTACCTCCCTCAGCCTGCCGGAAAAGGGCAGCGAGGCGACCATCAGGAAGATTGCGAGGCCCGATCTTGTGGATGCGTATGAGAAGTTCGTGACAGGCAGGAACGGCGTTGTCTCGGTGGTCGGGGACATGGACGGCACGGACATGGTTAAAAAGATTGCACGTTACCTCTCACGGATGAAGGCCGGCACACACGCCCTGCCTCCCTCCTATAAGCTGCATCCGGCGGTGCATGCCGTAAAAACAGAGAAGTATGCCATGGAAAAAAACCAGGCGCACATTATCACCGGCACGCTCACCGTCCCGGTGAACCACGAAGACCGGTTTGTCCTGATGCTGCTGGACCAGATACTCGGCGGGCAGAGCGGCAGGCTGTTCGTGGAACTGCGCGACAAGCGCGGGATGTGTTATGCAGTGCAGACCATCGGAGAGGCCAAGCTGAACAACAGGGGATGGTTCGGCATCTATACCTCGACATCCCCGGAGAAGGCAGAACCGTCACTCGGGATCATCCGTACGGAGATGGAGAAGCTGTATACCGCGGGTGTCAACGATATGGAGCTCGAGAACAGCAAGCGCTACCTGCTCTCTGACTACGACAGCCGCAAGCAGATGGCACTGAGTATATCGAGCATGCTCGCGTACAACGAGCTGTTCGACCGGAGCGTGGACTATTACCATAAATTCCCGGAGTTTATTAAGCAGGTCACCCGCAGCGACGTGAACGAAGTCATCAGAAAGTATTTTGCACTCGACCGCTTTACAACGCTGGTGCTCGTCCCCCGCTAAGCCTATGCCGATGTTTGTATCTCCCCCTGACAAGGGGGACTAAGGGGGTTATTTTGAATATTGAATCTTTAATCTTAAATTTCCCGAA
>JAJYLM010000031.1 GCA_021787655.1 bacterium | reverse complement strand
GTGGCCGCGGGTATGACGACTGCACCGCCGCCGCCGGCGACCTCCTCCGCATTCAGCGTCTGGTGGTCCGCAGCCGCGGATGGGTACGGCAGAAGGATGGACGGTATCCCGTACACTGCAAGTTCGGACAGGGTGGATGCCCCTGCCCTGGATACCGCAATATCGGCAGCATCGAACACCCGGGCCATATCATCGATGAATCCGACAACGTCTGCTGTGAACCCGCGACGCCCGTACGCTTCTCTGACCGCGGCGATGTCCGCCGCGCCTGTCTGGTGTATGAAGCGGACACGATCCCGCATATCCGTCAGGTTGTCAAGCCCGTGTACCATCATGTCGTTGACCTGATGTGCACCCTGGCTGCCGCCCAGGACCAGTATGGTTCTGACCCGGGAGTCAAAGGTTTTGTGACGGGCAGCGGTGTAGCGGATCGGCAGGCCGGTCAGGAGTGTCTTGCCTCCGGGAAGGTAGTCCGCCGATGTCCCGAAGGTAATAAAGACCCTGTCCACGAACCTGGCGAGAACCTTGTTTGCAAGCCCGGGAACGGAGTTTTGCTCGTGCACGGCGGAGGGGATGCGCCTGATGACCGCGCTCATCAGGATCGGCAACGAGGCATACCCACCCACGCCGAGCACCGCGTCGGGTGCAAACTCCCTGATGATGTCCCCGGCTTCGCGCAGCGCGCGGACGAGCAGGACCGCTGACGACAGCTTCTGGGATGCCGTTTTGTTCCGGAACCCCTGCACGGTCAGCAGCCTCCGGTTACGCTCCGGAAGCGTCCATTTCCTGCTCTCGATGCCTGTGTCAGAACCAACGTACATATATTCGATACCCTCGTTTCTCTGTATCATCTCATTCATAATTGCCAGTGCGGGGAAAAAATGCCCGCCGCTACCCCCACCTGCTACTATCAGCCTCATCGCTCCCATCGTTCACCCTTCTTGATAGATTCAGTATGATACCGACCGAAATCAGTTCGGCCGTCAATGAACTCCCGCCGTAACTTATGAACGGCATGGTCAGCCCCTTGGTCGGCAGAAGCCCCAGTGTGACCGCTATATTGATGATGACCTGGAGTGCTATAAACAAGGTCAGTCCGTACACCGTTGCCTTGGTAAAAGCACTTCCGGATCGTGCTGCAACGGAAAAGGCTCTGGTGATCAGAAAGATAAAGACGCCGATCACCGCTGCCACACCGAGAAATCCAAGTTCCTCGGCAATGACGGAAAAGATAAAGTCCGTATGCGCTTCAGGCAGATAAAACAGCTTTTCGAAACTGTTCCCCAGGCCGACACCGGTCACTCCTCCGGCACCGTACGCAAGCGTCGACTGTACGATCTGGAACCCGCCGGTCTGCGCGTGCTGCCAGGGATCAAGAAATGCCTTGACCCGGTTGAGCCGGTAGGTCGAATGCATGACCAGGAGTATTCCGACCGGCAGCGCCGGAAGGAAGGTCAGGGCCAGGGACCCGATATTCACGCCGGCAAGAAACAGGATCGAGAACACCACCGTCGTGATAATGACAACACTGCCGAAATCCGGCTCCTTGATGATCAACACCAGCACGATTGCTGTGAAGAACAGGGGCAGGATAACAGGCGGAGGATTGTTCAGACGCTGTCCCTTTTCTTCGATCAGGTGCGCCACGAGCAGGATAAGGACGGGCTTTGCAAATTCCGAGGGCTGCACGGTAAATGATCCGAACCTCAGCCACCGGTGCGATCCGCTCACCACGACGCCGATGTGCGGTACAAACACCATGAACAGCAGGATGATGATCATCCCGTACAGAACGTAGATGTATTTCCTGATAAGGTCGAGATTCACGACTGCTGCAAATCCGCCTGCCATGATCCCGAGCATAAGGTAGACCAGCTGGCGTTCGACGAAGTAGTACTTCGTGCCGTATTCCTTGAGTGCGTAGATCGAGCTCGCGCTGAAAACCATAATGAGCCCGAAAACACACAGGCTCAGGGCTGCTATGATGATGCCGCGGTCATAATCCCTCATGCGTCGCCCTCCCGGTTATTTGTCTGACCGCCGATGCGAACACATCCCCCCGCTGCTTGTAATCACGGAACATGTCAAAGCTGGAGCACGCTGGTGAAAGCAGGACACTGTCGCCCGGCGACGCACCGGCCGCTGCCGCTGCCACCGCGGATTCCATGGAATCCGCAGGCAGGATTCTGACAATGTCGCGGAATGCAGCGGTGATGCGATCCCGCGCCTCTCCCAGAACGACGAGCAGCTTCACCTTTTCCCTGATGAGCCCGGCAAGGGGGGCATAGTCTCCCTGCTTGTCCCTCCCGCCCATGATAAGGACGACCGGGGAAGGCATGGTCCGCAGTGCAACGATCACTGCATCCACATTGGTCGCCTTGGAATCGTCATAATATCTGATACCGTTGTCCTCTGCCACGAGCTGGATCCTGTGCGCAAGCCCCCGGAAGCTGTGCACGGTCTCGCGGATAACCTCATCCGGGACATCGAGGAGCCTGGCAATAATGATACATGCCATCACGTTCTGCACGTTGTGCATGCCTGCCAGCGAGGGGTTGTCGATCGTGAACGAGGTTTTATGCCCTGCGCCGTCGACGAAGAGAATGTCTCCGTTCTTATAGTACGCGCCTCTCCGCGTTTTCCTCTCCGTGGTAAAGCAGTACGGCCTCGATTTGATGGTCCGCTTGTTCTTGATCGTATACCGGTCTTCGGCGTTGATAACGGCGTAATCGTCAACGGACTGGTTCATAAAGATCCTGAGCTTGGACCGGGCGTAGTCGTTCATGTCTTTGTACCGGTCGAGATGGTCTTCCGTTATGTTGAGCAGCCCGGCTATCCACGGCCTGAACCGGACAATTCCCTCGAGCTGGTAACTGGACAACTCCAGAAGGTACAGGCTGTATGTGCTGTCGTTCCCGACAAGCTCGATGAACGGCGTACCAATATTGCCTCCGACACCCGCGTTCCTGCCCGCGTTGTTCAGGATCTGTCCGAGCAGGGTAACAGTGGTCGTCTTGCCATTGGTCCCGGTAATGGCGATGATCTTCCTGTCCGTGAAGCGCGATGCGAACTCGACCTCGCTGATCACCTCGGCCCCCCGTGCCTTTGCCGCCTGTAAGCCCGGCAGTGCCAGAGGCACGCCCGGGCTTACGATCACAAGACCGCCTGACTCCAGACTGCGGCCGTCCCATCCGTCAACCATGGTTATGCCGCGTTCCAGAGCGCCGGGTACGCGCACCGATGAGGCGGGCTTTTGTTCGTAGCAGACCGGATGCGCGCCGCGATCCACGAGGAACTTTGCCACAGCAACCCCGGTACTGCCCATGCCGACAACCGCAACGTTGTTACCCTTCAGTTCCACCGATCACCTCAACTTCAGTGTCGCCAGGCCGAGGAGCGCAAGCAGGATCGATATGATCCAGAACCGGACGGTTATCTTCGGTTCAACCCATCCCCTGAGCTCGAAATGGTGGTGTATCGGGGCCATTGCAAACACGCGCCTGCCGATCAGTTTGAACGAGACCACCTGGGTTATCACGGACAGTGCCTCCACCACGAAAACTCCGCCGATGATCGCGAGCAGGATCTCCTGCTTGAGAATGATGGCCACGACACCGAGCACGCCGCCGAGCCCGAGAGAGCCGACATCGCCCATGAAGATTTCAGCAGGATACGTGTTGAACCATAAAAACCCCATGGCAGCGCCGATGACCGCACCCGCGAATGTTGCGATCTCTCCCGTCCCGGGCATCGGGGTGAACATCAGATAGTCGGAGAATTTGATGTTGCCCAGCACATAGGCGAACACTGCGTACACACCAAAGCAGGTCATCACCGGAACAATGGCGAGGCCGTCCTGACCGTCGGTGAGGTTGACGGCGTTCGACGTACCGATGACGATAAACAGGAAGAGCAGGAAATATGACCATCCGAGATTGATGATGATCTTTTTGAAGAACGGAACCGTCAGTGTGTAGTTCAGGTCATCGAAGCGCAGCAGCAGATAGATGATGATGATGGTGAGGACCGTCTCGAGCACGAGCTTATAACTTCCCCTGAGACCTTTTGAGCTTCTGTCTTTCAGCTTTTTATAGTCGTCCGTAAACCCGATGGCGCCAAAGCCCACCAGTGCGAGCAGGAGTATCCATACGTATACGTTCGTGATGTCCATCCACAGGAACGTCGAGAGGAGGATCGAAAGGATCATCAGCGCCCCGCCCATGGTCGGTGTGCCTTTCTTGCTGATGTGGTTTTTGGGACCGTCGGACCGCACCACCTGTCCCATGCCGATCCGTCCCATCCATTTTATGAAGGGGCCTCCGAAGATCATGCTGATGACAAGCGCCGTGATCATCGCGCTCAGGGTCCTGAACGTGATGTACTTCAAGACGTGAAAGAGAATGACGTGTCTGGACAACGGGTATAATAAATATTCAAGCATGGCTTCCCCTCATGCGGGCATCGTAGGCCCCGATAAGCTGATCGAGCTTCATGCTCCTCGATCCTTTGACATAGATCGCAGTTCCCGGCTTCGACAGGAGAACGAGCTTGTCCGCAGCAGACTGCAGGTCATCCGTCCGGTGCACGAACACCTCCTGTACTCCTGAGGCGCGGATGCCTTCGAGCGTACTGTCCGCATTCTTCCCTATCAGGATAAACGTCCTGATGCCTTCGCCCGCGAGGAACTCCCCCAGAGCGGCGTGCTGCTGCGCTGTCTCTCTGCCGAGCTCGAGCATGTCCCCGATGACTGCGACGATATGCGCAGCACCGTACCGCTCTGCAGCAGATGAGAATCCGCTCCTCATGGAATCTGGATTTGCGTTGTACGAGTCATCAATGACCGTGACGCCGTTTGCATAGGTTATGACACTGCCCCGCCCTTTGAACGGAACGAACCGTGCACACGCTTCCCGGATAGCATCCCACCCGACGTCGAGATGACGGGCACACCGGATCGCGAGTGCCATATCCAGAAGGTAGTGCCTGCCGGTCATCTGCGTACTCAGGGTGTGTTCCCCGCCCTCGAAGACAACGGTAAAGTCCATACCCCCGGGCCTGGACACGTACGACTGGATGCGCAGCTGTGCGTGTGAGGAGAATCCTGCTGTCAGCACCCTTCCCCGGAAACGGCCGGCAATGTCCATCACAAGGGGATCGTCAGCGTTCATCACGGCGACACCCTGGGGACCCATGGCTGTAAACATCTCTGCCTTGGCGCGTGCGACGCCCTGGAGGTCGTGGAAGAACTCGAGGTGCGCTCTGCCGATGTTGGTCAGCACGCCGATGTCCGGTGCTGCTATCTCTGCGAGTCCGGCAAGTTCTCCGTACCCGCTGGTGCCGAGCTCGAGCACCCAGATGCGGGCTGCCTGGTCCATGTTGAGCATGGACAGGGGCAGGCCGATTCGGTTGTTCAGATTTCCTTCGGTTCTGCCGGTCGCGTAGGTCCCGGACAAAAGACCGGAGATCATCTCCTTGGTCGTCGTTTTTCCGTTGCTCCCGGTAATGGTGATGACCGTGGGCTTATACCGCTGCCGGAGGACGTGTGCCAGCACTCCGAGGAATTCAACCGTGTCCCCGGTAAAAAAAACCGGCGGGGTACGGTCCGTCTGCTCAAACGGGTTCAACGAGCCTTTTTTCATGACAATACCGGCAGCCCCGCGGCTGGCTGCGTCCCGTACAAATGTATGACCGTCATAGTGCTCGCCTTTGATCGCCACGAACAGCGTGTTGCCCAGGGGTTTTCTCGTATCGGTCGACGCACCTTCTGCGTGCCATGGCTCCACGGCATTTACTGCCTGAACACCGTTGATTGCCTTTATATCATCCAGAGAGATGTTCACTGTAATACCCTGAAATAATCATTCACGATTTCGCGGTCGCTGAAGTGAATGGTCCTGTCCCTGAAGATCTGGTAATCTTCGTGTCCCTTGCCAGCTATCAGCAGGACATCTCCTGCTCCGGCGATTTCCAGCGCCGTTCGGATGGCCTCCTGCCTGTCCGCTAACACCGTATACGCCCGGGGTCCGCCTCGTACACCTGCATCCTGCGGCGCGATCTTCGGTATGCCCTTGATGCCCTGCTCTATCTGGGTTATGATCGCATCCGGGTCTTCTGTCCGCGGGTTGTCCGAGGTTATAATGGTCAGGTCCGACAGCCTCGTAGCAATTCCGCCCATCAGCGGCCGCTTGCCCTTATCGCGGTCCCCGCCGCACCCGAATACGCAGATCAGCCTCTTTGTGTTCAGTTCGCTCAGTGCCGTGAGAACCTTTTCGAGTGCGTCCGGTGTATGCGCATAATCAACGAACGCATAAATATCTTTCGGGTTCGGCACGCGCTCAACCCTTCCGGGCACGTGCTGCAGGGACAAAACACCGTGCCGGATGTTATCCAGGGATACGTTCGAAACAATGGCCGTGGCGACCGCTGCCATGATATTATATATGTTGTAGGAACCTACCAGCCGGGATTCCAGGTCTATCGTTCCGATGGGTGTCGCAAGCTTCATGGTGATGCCGTCCAGCGACGCGGTTGACTCCAGCAGCCTGATGTCTGCCTGTTTCGCCCGGCCGAACCGCAGGACATGGATGCCCCGTTTGATCCTGAGCTTGTTCACCCATGGATCATCGTTGTTGAGAATGGCAAACTTCTTGCTCTTGTGGCTCGCAACGAGCAGCTTTTCGAACAGCAGGGACTTTGCCGCGAAGTAGTTCTCCATGGTCTTGTGGTAATCGAGGTGATCCTGGGTGAGGTTCGTGAAGATCGCGACATCGAAATCGATGCCGTGCACCCTGCCCTGAACGATGGCATGCGAGGAAACCTCCATGATCGCATCGGTGGCCCCCTGCTTCAGGGAATCGTCCATCATGGTGTAAATATCCAGCGACTCGGGGGTCGTGTTGACGGCCTTGGTCTGCCGGTGCATGAACCGGTAATTGATCGTTCCGATGACCATGGGCTTCTTCTGCGCCGAGGCCAGTATGGACTCTACGAGGTAGGAGGTCGTCGTCTTGCCGTTCGTGCCCGTAATACCGACGACAAACAGCCGCGCTGCCGGGTTGCCATAAAATTCTTTTGCGATCTGTGACAGAGCTGCACGCGGATCATCGGTGATAATCTGGAGGGCCTGTTCTATCGACGGATTGTATGTTTTTGCAAGGATTGCGCATGCACCGTTGCGCACGGCCTCCTGTTCATACTTCATTCCGTCCTCTTTTTCCCCGGGTATCGCCGCAAACAGGTAATCCCGCCGTACCTTCCTCGAATCGTAGGCAATGCCCCTGACAGGGCACGGTGCATCCCCGTGGATCTCGACGGCAGGTATATTCTTCAGAAGTTTCTTGATATCCATGTTCAGCCCTTTGTCACCTTTCCGGCGGCAGTAATTTTCCGGCTTCCGTGCACCATCGTTTTCTCGCTACCCGGGATGGACTCGATAGCCGCTGATGCTGCAGGACCGCTGCCAGCGGCGGGTCTCATGGCAAAATAGACCGTGACCTTTTCTCCTGTATACGCGGTGGACGCAGGTGGTCTCTGATTCACGGCATATCCCGATCCTTCGAGTGCGATCGTGCTGATACCGGCCTGTTTTGCCTGCTGGAGCACCGCCCGCATCGTTTTTCCTGAAAAATCCGGCACGGTTCCCTGCTGTACAGCGCCGTTCATCTGTGCTTGTTCAATATCCATGGATGAAGGAGCATCGGATGGCATTGCCATGATATTGAGTTTCGAGGGAACGCCGAGATAGGGGAGCACCTTTTCAGCAACCTCCTTGAAAACCGGCGCCGCGCTTGAACCTCCGTAGGGATTCTTCTCCGGATCTATCAGCATGATGAGCATGACGATTTTCGGATCGCGCGCAGGCACAAACCCGAGGAACGACGATACAAACCTGTTCTTATAATACGCACCGGTGAGCGGATCCGGGATCTGTGCTGTCCCTGTCTTTCCGGCAACCGTATACCCGCTCATAGCTGCATTGATCCCTGTTCCTCCGTCGTTCACGACGCCGACCATCATGTCCGTCATAACCTGTGCGGTGTGCCCTGATATGACCCTCCTTCGGATGACGGGCCCCATGGTTTCTATCACGCCGCCGGGCTTGCGGATCTCTTTGACGATCCGGGGCTTGAGAAGCAGACCTCCGTTTGCTATTGCACACATGGCCGTGACGAGCTGCAGCGGGGTCGCTGAAACTCCCTGTCCGAACGGTATGGTATCGATGGAAACACCGGACCATTTGTCGACGGGGTTCAGAATTCCGGGCGATTCTCCGGGAAGGTCTATACCGGTCGGGCTGCCAAATCCAAAACGCCGCAGGTAGGTATACAGGGTCGTGGTACCCATCTTCTCACCGATCTTCGCGGCACCGATGTTGCTGCTGTACTTGAGAATGTCCGCAATACTCAGCATGTCATAATCACCCTCAGCGTCCTTGATCACGATGTTATATACCTTGTAGTGGCCGTTCTCACAGAAGATCTTCTGGTCCGGCGATATCACACCTGCGTCGAGGGCGGACGAAAGAACGAATGGCTTGAATATGGAGCCCGGCTCATAGGTGTTCTCCACTGCTGTGTCCTTGAATACTGACAGAGGGTACTCTTTATATACATTGGGATTGAAGTCCGGCACCGTTGCCATGGCAAGCACGGCACCTGTCTGCGGGTTCATGATGATGCCGATACCTTTCTTGGCTTCCTGTCCGGCGACAGCCTTCTTCAGTGCTTCCTGCAGGATGAACTGAATGTTGAGATCGAGCGTGGTTATGATGGAGTCTCCGGTCGGTGCCGTGTCATCCGAGAGGTCTCCCGTGTAGATGGGGCTGTTGCGGCCGTCGACGTCGATGACTGCCGAGAACGGAACGCCGCTCAACCGGGGGTCCATGGAAAGTTCCAGTCCCGAAAGCCCGCGCGAATCAATGCCGACGAACCCGAGCACGCTGCCTGCAAGCTTCATGTCCGGGTAAAACCTGCGGTATTCTTTCAGGGTATAGAGCCCCTGCAGCCGGTATTGCATGAGCTTCCGGGCAGTGTCCGGATCCACCAGTCTCTTGATCCACACAAACTGCCGGTCCGATTCCAGCTTTTTGAGGACCGCGTCCGGAGCGAGGTGCAGGACCTTTCCCAGAATGACGGCGGTCCGGCTTTTATTGCGGACCTTGAGCGGATCCGCATAGAACGAATCCACGAGCACGCTCTGTGCAAGTATCCTGCCGTCCCTGTCCATGATAAGCCCGCGTGCCGGAAGAAGGGTGACCTCGCGCGAGTACTGCCTCCGCGCAAGTTCTGCATACCGCCTGCCTTTGATAACCTCCAGATAAAATGCCTTGGACAGTACCAGTGCAAAACCCGCCATGATACACAGGTAGATGATGAACAGCCGTACGAGGTGCTGCTCATGTATTCGTTTGACCGGGCCCATCCTACCTGTCTATTGATATCAACTGCCGGCTGTCCGGATACACCATATTCAGCCTCGTTTTGGCGATGTTCTCGATCCTGTTTCTGCTTTTCAGCGTAGCTATCTCCAGATTGTACTGGGCGATCTGCTCGTCCAACTTTTGCGTCTGCGCAGTGAGGTCAGACATCGTATAGCTCGCGGCTATAAAATTTATCCGGCTCCATATCAGAATGAGTACAAAAACAAGAATAACCGCGAGCGTTATGAGAAGCTTGAACGGAGACACGCTTATCGCCGGTACATCCTGGTAATCGATTGCCCTGTTGTCCATATAAGCTTTCATCTGTGATCCTCCTCGGCTATCCGCTGAAGCGCCCTCAATCGTGCGCTCCGCGCCCTGGTATTATTCCGGAGTTCCTCCGGGCCCGGCAGGACGGGTTTTCGCGTCAATATTTTGAACACCGGCCCCGTGAGGAGCGCCAGCTGCCTGAATGCCTGTTTGACAATCCTGTCTTCCAGGGAATGAAATGATATGATGACCAGAACGCCGCCGACAGCAAGGACATCACCGGCCTTTTCAAGAAAAGCCTTCAGGTTACCGAGCTCGTCGTTCACCGCTATCCGTAGTGCCTGAAATGTCCTGGTTGCAGGATGGATACCGTGTCCGCCGCCCGACACCCGGGCTACGATCGAGGCAAGCTCGGCTGTACTGCAAATGCGCGCTTTCTTCCTCGCCGCGACGATGGCCTTTGCAATCCTGCGGGCATGGCGATCTTCGCCGTATTCATGGATGATCTGCGCAAGCTTTTCCTGACCGTAGGTGTTGACGACGTCCTCTGCCGTCATACCGGCGGACGTGTCGTACCGCATATCGAGGGGACCGTCGTTCGAAAAACTGAACCCCCGGAGTGCATCACCGATCTGTGCACTGTTAAAGCCGAGGTCCAGGATGATACCGTCGAACCGCCCGATCCCGGTCTCCCGTACAATCGCATCGAGGTCGCGGTAATTTTCGTGGAGAAATGTTGTCCGTGCACCGAATTCCAGCAGGTTCTTTTTTGCCGTTTCCAGCATGGTACTGTCTGCATCCGAGCAAACGACATATCCTGCAGGTCCGGATGCCTCGAGAATGGCCCGTGCATGTCCGCCCTCTCCGGCCGTTGCATCGAGATACGTGCCGCGGTCCCGGGGTTTCATGTAGCCGATGACTGTGTTCAGCAGTACAGGTATATGCATTTATACACCCAGCTGTGCAATGCCCTTCTTGATATTCGAGAAGTTGTTCTTGATCCTCTGATGTTCTTGTTCGAACGTTGTCACGTCCCAGATCGAAAAGATCTCATCACCGCCTGCTATAATAACCTCCTCTCCGAGATGCGCTTCTTCCCGAAGGTAGGCAGGGATGAACAGCCTTCCAAGCCCGTCAATTTCGTATTCAAATGCATCGCCGTAGTGGAACAGCTTGTAGTCTTCCACCACATCGAGGGTCGGCGGCAGTGCTTTGATTCTTTCCTTTCGCAGCTTGAACACCTGGTATGGATATACCTCGAGCCAGTTTTGATTATTGGTCAGGATTACCCGGTTGTCGTATTCATCGGTCAGGATTTTCCTGAACGCTGAAGGCACGCTGACGCGTCCTTTTTTATCAATTCTATGTCTATACCGCCCGATAAACTCCATACAATTTTGTTATTCTCCTATACCCCTTTATACCACTTCATACCACTCAATAATTAAATGTCAAGCTCTTATTGATACAAAAATTCCTTTGAAAATAAGGAATTTGAGTGGCAGGTACGAAGTTGTACCTGGGAAAAAAGATATGGGTTTATCAGCCCTGTTCCGGGTTACCTTGCCTTCACGATTTGCTTGCCGGTATTCTCCCCGGTGAACAGTCCTATAAATGCACGCGGGGCATTTTCGAGACCTTCAACGAGGTGTTCCGTATACTTCAGTTTTTTTTGTGCAAGCCATAATCCAAGCCCGCGGACACCTTCATCGTACCGGTCTGCATAATCGGTAACAATAAAGCCCTTCATCAATGCACTTTTGACCAGCAGGATCGGCTGCACACGTGGTCCGGGTTCCGGCTTGCTCATGTTGTACTGCGATATCTGTCCGCACAGCACGACACGTGCCCTGTAGTTCAGGAGTGTCACCACTGTATCGGATATGAATCCGCCGACATTGTCGAAATAGACGTCGACACCGCCGGGGCACGCCTCTTTCAGCGCGTTTTTGAGGTCAGGTGTCGGCTTGTAATTGATCGCGGCGTCAAACCCGAGTTCATTGACCAGGTAACCGGTCTTTGCATCCGAGCCGGCAATACCAACCACCCTGCAGCCCTTGAGCTTTGCTATCTGCCCGGCAACAGTGCCCACAGCCCCTGCTGCTCCGGACACAACCACGGTTTCACCGGCTGACGGCTTTCCGATGTCCAGCAGCCCAAAGTAGGCGGTGAGTCCCGGCATCCCAAGGATCCCCAGTGCCGTCGACACCGGAGCAAGGGCGGGGTCGATCTTCCTGAGCTCCCTGCCGTCTGCCGCATTGTAATCACGCCAGCCCAGGGTCCCGACGACAATGTCGCCAGCCCTGAGATCCGCGTACCTGGTTTCGACAACTTCACCGACGACACCGCCGGTTATGACTTCGTCCAGAGCGAACGGTGCTATATAGGATTTAACACCGCTCATCCTGCCCCGCATATACGGGTCGACGGAAAGGTACAAGGTTTTTACAATAACGCTTCCATCGCCGCATACCGGTATCTCTGCCTGCCTGAGCGCGAAATCGCCTTCACGCGGCATCCCTTCGGGCCGCTGTAGCAGCACGATCTCCCTGTTCTTGATCGTCACCATAGTGATCTCTCCTTTGCATTGAATATAGGTATTCGCGCGCCGCTGTTCCAGAGCGCCGAAGGCAGGACGCCGGCAGTCCTGTTGATTTAAAACCCAAAATGCTTTATATAAAAATACTTCGGTTAACCCCCGGGGTGAACTTCGAAGAGTTGCCTGATTATAAAAAATGGAGCACAGAGATGGATATTGAACGTATCAGAAAAGATTTTCCGGTTTTGTCCCGTACCGTGAGGGACAAGCGGCTCGTGTATCTCGACAACGCCGCCACAACACAAAAGCCCTCGGTCGTCATCGACGCCATTGCGGACCTGTACCGGCGCTACAACGCCAACGTGCACCGCGGCGTGTACCTGCTCGCCGAGGAATCCACGCAGGCGTACGAAGACTCGAGGGAGGCTGTCCGCAGGTTCATCAATGCAGCGGGCACGCAGGAGATCGTATTTACGCGCAACGCCAGTGAAGCTCTCAACCTTATCGCGTACACCTGGGGAGAGGCAAACATCAAGGCCGGCGACGAGATCATCGTCAGCATCATGGAGCACCACAGCAACTATGTACCGTGGTTCAGACTCGCACAGCGGAAGGGGGCCGTTATCAAAATCGTACCCTCGAGGAAGGACGGCCTGCTCGACATGGACGCATACAGATCCATGCTTTCGGATAAAACAAAACTGGTCGGGATCGTCCACATGTCGAACGTGTTCGGGACCATCAACCCGGTCAGGGAGATCGTGTCCCTTGCACACCGGCATGGAGCGGTGACCGTGGTGGACGGCGCCCAGAGCGCGCCCCACATGAAGGTCGATGTTCAGGATATCGGCTGCGATTTCTTCGCACTCTCGGGACACAAGATGCTCGGACCCACGGGCATCGGCGCACTGTACGCAAAAAAATCCCACCTCGAATCCATGGAGCCCTTTCTCAGCGGCGGTGAAATGATCCTGCGGGTCACCCTCGACAGCGTCGTGTACAACGAACTTCCCTGGAAGTTCGAGGCAGGGACGCCGAACTACGAGGGCGCTATCGGACTCAAGGCGGCAATCGAGTACCTCGAGAGGACGGGGATGGACGCCATTGAATCCTACGAGCGGGAGCTCACGGTGTACGCCCTTGAACAGATGAAAACAGTCCCCGGCATTTATATCTACGGCCCTCTTGATGCTGCCCACAAGGGAGGGATCGTCGCCTTCAACATCAAGGGTGTCCACTCCCACGATATCGGCACGATACTCGACAGTGAGGGTATCGCCGTCCGTGCCGGACACCACTGCGCCCAGCCGCTCATGATAGACTGCGGCGTGTCCGCGATGGCGCGCGCAAGCTTTTATTTCTACAACACCAGGCAGGAAATCGATCTGCTCGTGCAAGCACTCAAGAAGGCAAAGGAGATATTCGGTCATGTCGCTTGAAGAACTCTTTAAAGAAATTATCATCGAACACTACCAGCACCCCAAGAACCAGGGACACATCGATCACCCGGATGCAACGTCAGACGGCTCCAACCCCCTCTGCGGGGATGAAATCGCCATGGAGCTCGTGTTCGACGGAAACAGGATCAAGAACGTCATGTTCACGGGGAACGGCTGTTCCATCAGCCAGTCTGCTGCGTCTCTCATAACGGAGGCGATCAAAGGGAAAACCATCGAGGAAACGAGAACGATCATGGACGAGTACAAAGGCATGCTCGCAGGAAGGGAATACAATGCCGAGCTGCTCGGGGATCTCGAGGCACTTTCGGACGTGAAGAAATACCCTGCACGCGTGAAATGCGCGAGCCTGAGCGTTGCTGTCCTGGACCAGGCACTGCAGCAAAAAAAATAATGCACAAGGAGATCGAATGAAGATAGATTACGCGGGAGATCTTGCAAAACTCAGACAGGCAAAACCCCTGGTACATCACATAACGAACTACGTGGTCATGAACATCAGCGCGAATATTACCCTTTCCCTCGGTGCTTCGCCGGTCATGGCACACGCCAGGCCCGAAGTCGAGGACATGGTTTCACTCGCACAGGTGCTGTACATCAATATCGGCACCCTGAGCGACGCATGGATTGAATCAATGCTCGCTGCCGGGAAAATGGCGAATAAAAAGAATGTTCCGGTCCTTCTGGACCCCGTCGGCGCAGGAGCAACGAAGTACAGGACGGAAACAGCGAAGAGGATTTTAAAGGAAGTGAAGGTGACGGTGCTCAAGGGCAACGCGGGAGAAATGCAGTCCCTGGCGGGCGAAAAGGTCCTGGTCAAAGGCGTCGATTCAACGACCTCGGCCGGACCCGGGACAGCCGCTGCACTTGCTCAGGAGTACGGGCTGACCGCGGTCATCACCGGACGCGAGGATTTTATTTCAAACGGCAGCCAATCCGCAACGGTGAAAAACGGGACAGACCTGTTCTCCCGCATTACGGGCGCGGGCTGCATGCTGGGATCCGTTATCGCCAGTTTCATGGCGGTGAACAGCGATCCGTTCGCTGCATCGGTCGAAGGACTTGTCTCCTTCGAAATAGCCGGCGAGAAAGCCGCGGCGCGTACCAAGCTCCCCGGCAGTTTCATGACTGCGCTGATCGACGAAATAGCGCAGCTGAATGAGGAAGCGTACCGGCTCGCCGACGTTACTGTCCGCTGACCGTATGCAGCAAAAACCATCCCTGCCGCGCGGCATCTACGGTATCACGTCCCGTGACTTCGGGACTTCGCACGAGCAGTCCGCACGCATCCTGCTCGGGGCCGGCATCAGGATCATTCAGTACCGGGAAAAAGATGCCCCGACCAGGACCCAGTACAACGAGGCACTGCAGATCAAGCAGCTGTGCAAGCAGGCCGGGGCATTGTTCATCGTCAATGACAGGATCGACGTTGCACTCGCGGTCGATGCGGACGGCATCCATGTTGGTCAGGACGACATGCCTGCCGCGATCGCAAAGAAGTACCTTCCCGGCAAAATAATCGGTGTATCTGTACGGACCGAAGCCGAGGCAGCAGCAGCACAGGCGGACGGTGCGGACTATCTCGGTGCTGGTGCCGTCTTCCCGACGTCGACCAAGCAGGACAGCACCTTCATCGGATCGGCCATGCTCGCGGCCATAGCCCGCAGGTCGGGCATTCCTGTTTATGCAATCGGGGGCATCACGCTGGACAGGCTCGCCGAACTCAAGGCATATGATATCCACGGGGCTGCAGTCATATCGGCCATCCTGAATACACCGGACCCGCAACGCACTGGTGCGGAATTCGTGCGTGCCTGGTCAGCGCCGGACTGAGTCCTGCGCTGATCGTTTGATCAGAAGGTAATAACCTTATCCGCGGCAAGCGACAGCTCGGCGAGCTGGTCTATGGTACCGAGTTCTGCTCCGTCCATGAGCTTGGTCTCGAGCATGCCCCGAACACTCAGACAGGTCATGCACGTTTTTATCGTTCCGCCTTTCTTGAGGATGGACTTGAGCATACGTTCAATATTGTAAAAACCGTCCGGTGTCGACTGCTCAGGCAGCGCACAAACAACGGCATCGCCCATTAAAAACACGGTCAGCGCAGCAGCGGAGTCCGCCTTCTGAACCGCCATGGCAAGACGCAGGGCATTGTACGTTTTTTCCGAGCCGTACGGCGGATCGTTGAGAACCAGTAACAACTTCATAGTATCTCCTCTTCTTCTTTCGTACTCTGGGGGTTTCATACCCCTGTGCAATAGCCGGCACAAGTATTCCCGCACATTTTGTACCTCAGAAAAGGAAAGGAACTGCAAAACGTCCTCTGTGATTTATTTTCTGAAAAACAGGGAAGCCAGGTAAAAAAGCAGGCTGAGCAGAATGCTGACGAGGATGCCGCTCGTCACGGGAAAAAAGAACGTATAATTTTTTCCTTTCACCAAGATGTCACCGGGAAGCCTGCCGAACCATGGCACGGTCGTCCTGCCGGAGAGCACGAGAATAATACCAAGAGCGATAATTATGGCGCCCGCGACGATCAGCAGTTTTCCCATGTTCTGAAATTCACCCATACCTCATGCTATCCGAACCCCCCGCTGAAATCAAGACATCGCCGGCACGTCTGTTTGCTTTTTTTTGAACAATCTTTTATACAGCACCTTAACCACGGAAGAGAAGGAGACTGACATGCCGTTCAAATATGCAGGAAGACTGGAGATGCTGCCGCGATACCTGTTTGCAGAGCTCGACAGGATCAAATCCGAACAGATTGCCACAGGCAGGGACATCATAGACCTCGGTGTCGGGGACCCGGACCTGCCAACATCCGGCGAAGTCGTCGAAGCACTGCAATCCGCAGCCCAGGACCCTTCGAACCATATCTATCCTTCGTACTCCGGTATGGACCGGTTCAGGGAGGTTGCTGCAGACTGGTTCCACAAACGGTTCGGTGTCCGGCTGGACTACAAGAAACAGGTGCTTTCCCTGATTGGCTCCAAGGAAGGCATTGCACACTTTCCCCTGGCCTTCATCAACCCCGGAGACATTGTCCTGTACACGGAACCGGGGTATCCCATTTACTTTGCTTCCACCATCTTCGCAGGCGGAACGCCGTACGCCCTGCCCCTGACGCGGGAGAACAATTTCATGCCCCGGCTCGACAGCATCCCCGAACACATACTCGCGAAAGCAAAACTGCTGTTCATCAATTATCCGAACAACCCGACATCGGCAACCGCTGATCGTGCTTTTTTCGAAAAGGTCATCGCCTTTGCAAAGGCGCATAATATCATCATCGCTCACGACGCAGCATACTCGGAGATCTATTTCGGGGAAAAAACCCACTCCATCCTCGAGTATCCGGGGGCCATGGATGTCGCCATAGAGTTCCATTCCCTTTCGAAAACATTCAGCATGACGGGATGGAGGATTGGGTTCGCCTGCGGCAATGACGACCTGATCGCAGGCCTCGGTACAATAAAAACGAACATCGACTCCGGCGTCTTCCAGGCAGTGCAGTGGGCCGGCATCAAAGCATTGACCCTCGGTGACACGCTCACGGGTCCGCTCAGAACGATCTACAGCAGGCGTGTCCGCATGGTAACATCGGCGCTCTCAGCTGCAGGTCTTGAACCGTACAACGGGAACGCGACTTTTTACATCTGGACCAGGCTCCCCGGCACCATGGACTCGACGTCGTTCACGATGAAACTGATACAGGAGGCCGGTATCGTCGTCTCGCCGGGAGTCGGGTTCGGCAAAGCCGGCGAAGGCTTCTTCAGAATATCCGTGACCACCAGGGAGGACCAGATAGCGCAGGCGTGCGAGCGCATCGCAAAGGTCGTCGCACGGAGCTAATAGGTGTCCCTATCGTCCAGAGCTCCATCGTCCGAACTGCCTTTCCTGAAGATCCGGTATACCCATGCCTGGTAGATGATGACCACCGGCACGAAAATCGCAGCCACAATCGTCATGATCTTCAGGGTATAGGCGCCTGACGAGGAATTGAATATCGTGAGGCTGTACGCAGGATCGAGGTCCGATGGGATGAGGTTCGGGTAAAGCCCCGTCACGACAGCAGCCATGAGGAGCACGATGGTTACGCAGGAAAGATAAAACGCCCTGCGGGCCGACGACGCTGTCGAAACTCTTATCATGACGAGGACAACTGCTGCGAGGACAGGTACTATTGCAGCGGCCGGGTATGCGGCATAGTTTTGAGAGAGGTGTGTGGAAAAGACCGTGTCTGCCGCAAAGACCAGCGTCAGGACAAAGAGAACGGCCCAGGTCTTGTTTGCCGTCG
>JAJYLM010000181.1 GCA_021787655.1 bacterium | reverse complement strand
ATGTTCTCCTCGTGATGCTGCACGATGGTGCGTATCTTTTGCGCATTCTCCGGATTGAGCCGTTTCAAAATGGCGTCGGCCTCCGATACCGACAACACCGAGAGAAAATCTGCCGCCTGTCCTGTTGTCATGTCGTCGACGAGCTGCGCTATCTTCTCTATCTTCAGCGATTCCACGAGATCACGCTGCGCTTCGGGATCGATCTCTTCCAAAGTATCCGATGCCTGTTCTGGATCGAGCTTTTCAAAGATCTCAACCCGCTGGTTCGGTTCCATCTCTTCCAGGATGTCCGCCACATCCGCGGGGTGCATGTCCTGGAGTTTTTCTTTCAGGATGTTCAGCTTGATATCTCCCTGGAAGCGTCCCAGCCGTTCGGGCAGCGGCTGGATGTATTTCCATGATACGGTCTGATCCTGGATGTTCTTTGCCAGCGTATAGATAAAGTCCGCCAGTTTCGTGAGGTGAATACGGCGTAAAAGACCGTAGCGGCTCAAATCCACGTCGGTGACGTACAGCATGCCATCCCGGATTGCGAGTCTGACGTCATAAACGATCTCAAGATCCCGTCCTTTCAGATCGATTGCTTTCTTGTCGAGAATATGGTCCCTCAGCATCACGGCGTTGCTCCACGGCTCCCCTTTATACGCGGCAATGTCTTCCCCGCGGATGGTTATTTGTTTTTCGCGCGCACCGATAGCTATGACATTTTCCCAGGGAATCACCGCGCTGATACCAAAGGGCAGGGCAAGAAAAAGGTGCGTTACCTGCGGAAGCGCCCCCATCTCCTTGATAATGAAATCTTTCAACCGGCCGATCTTTTTGTCATTCTGCAGTATCTTCGCTCCGAGCAGTTCGCTCAGAAAAAAGGATTGTCCGCTTTTGTGCGCCGGCCCGGCAATCTGGTTCATGGAATAACTCCCAGCCCGCCCTTTGCGGCAAGAGAAATAAACTTCAACAACAGAATCGCCACGATGAAAAACAGGTACAGCCGGAGCATGAACAAAGAGAGTGCTACCGTGCGGGTCATCCTGATATGCGGTTCTTTGTATTTGCTGTTCACGTCGCGGACCGCGGTAAAAAAGCTGCGGAACTGAGCAATAATTTTCTTCATGCTCCTGCTCCCGTCCTACCGGATCAATCCGGGGAATACAATCGTAAGACTATACCCGGTCGATATGATGATCAGGCCGATGACGATCGATATATTGATGATGTTTTCCATCCTGTTGTTCTTATACTTTCCCATAATTTCCTCATTGTTTAACAGAATGATAAGAAAGACCAGTGCCGCAGGCAGCAGGACGGTCGCCGCGACCTGCACAAACAGGGTGATGAGGACGAGCGGTGCATGCGGTATCAGGGTCACCGTACCTGCAAGCAGGAGATCGAAAAAGTAGTACGCGTAGAACCACTTCGCTTCCCTGACCTTGTGATTCAATGAATGCGCCCAGCCGAACACCTCGCCAAATGCCCATGAACTGGCAAGCGATATGCAGACTGCGCCGAGTAGTCCTGCGTCAAAGAGCCCGATTGCGACAAACGTACCGACGTACTTGTTCACCGGCATGAGTGCGAGAGCAGCCTGTGCCGCACTCTGGATGTCCTGTCCGAACAATACCTTTCCCGTCACGACGATCACAACGATTGCGGCAACGACGGTCAGCAGGGAGCCTGCCAGGGTATCGAGTTTTCCCCAGAGGATGTCCTTCTCCTGCATGCCTTTATCGACGACCGTGCTCTGCTGGAAGAACAGCATCCAGGGAGCGATGGTCGTACCGATGTTCGCCATGAGGAGGAAGAAGAGGCTGCCGGTAAATCCTCCGGCGGGCAGGTGAGGGATGAAGCCGTGCAGCACCTGGCCGACCGAAGGGTGGATCATGAATGCTGCCGGCACGTAGATCATATTGATGGCGCAAAACAGCAGCGTCAGTTTTTCCCAGGTCCAGTAATGCCCCTGCAGTACCATAAATCCCATGATTCCCCAGCAGATCAGCACCGTGACCACCGGTGATACGCCGAAAATACTCAGGGCCGCAGTCATCCCGATAAACTCGGTGATCATGGTCATCCAGTCAGTCAGGACAAGGTCGAGCAGGGAAAACCATCCCCAGAATGATCCGAACGAGTAGAAGATTGCTTCAGCATGTCCGCGTTTGGTAACCGCACCGAGACGGACCGTCATTTCCTGAACATAATAGGCAACAGGACCCATGAGAACCATGAACCACAGGAGACTATAGCCGGTTTGAGCACCGGTGACAGCGTAGGTTGTTATACCACCGGCATCGTTGTCTGCAACCATCACAATGATACCCGGACCCGCAACCAATGCGAAAATCTTCAGGAATTTTATTATCTTCCGTATATCATAGTAGGTTGTCGACATTAAATCCATTATTCTATCCCCGCACAGAGCAATTCACGCCTGAAACTCAACCTTTCATATATGCACCCCGCAAAATGTCAAGATATTTATACCGATGATCTGCCGGATGTTCTGTGATGGCTTACGATATGCAGAACGGCGTGCAGTTGCGGTAAAAATACGCGCCGGATGAACCTGCTCTTAACCGAGCAGGTCCTTCAACACGCCCTGTGCTGCGGTATTCCCGCTGTTGATGCAGTCGCTGATGCCAATACCGTGGTAGGCGCTTCCGCACAACCGGACACTGCCGAGACCGGCGACCATCTGCTCGATGGTCTTTACCCTCGATTCATGGCCTATGGTATACTGCGGCATGGCCCTGTCCCAGCGGTAAATGCGGGTGAACAGCGGTTCGGCTGAAATGCCGAGAATGTCGTTGAGCTCGGCCTTGACGATAGAAACAATCTTGTCATCCGGCTGAAAGACCATCTCCTGGTTTGCTACCCCGCCGGCAAACAGGCGTATCAGGACCGCATCATCCGGTGCCCGATGGGAAAATTTCGAACTCGTCCACGTTGCAGCCATGATTCGCCTGTTTTCTTTCTTCGGTATGACAAAACCAAAGCCCTTCAGCGTCCCTCGGAACGAGTCCTTTTTGTATGCCAGCGAAACCGTTGCTGTCGACACATAGGGAATGGAGCGCAGCAGACTCCCGAGGTCTCCGGACAGGGAAGCAACGAGTCCCGCTGTCGCATAGGCTGGTACTGCAAGGATGACGCCGTCTGCTTTCAACTCTTCTCCGCTGGAAAGTGTGACGACGTATGCAGGACCTCCGGGATACGGTGTGCGCGTGACGGACCGGGCTTCGGCCCCTGTCCTGAACTGCACACCCTCTGATTGCTGCTGCACGGCATCGATCAGGTCTTTCAGGCCGTTTTTCATGGTCATAAACATGGATCCCGGACTGACCGTCCGCTGGTGCTGCATGGCACGCCGGGCATTGATCATGCCGCGAATGAGACTCCCGTACTTTTGTTCCATATCGACAAACCGGGGAAAGCTGCTGCGCACGCTCATGGTGTCCGGATCGCCGGCATGGACACCGGCGACAAGGGGCTCGGCAATCCTGTCGAGGGCTTCCCTCCCGAGCCGGCGGATGGTGAACTCCGCAAGGCTTTCATCGACGCCGTCCGTCCGCTTTGGAATGAACAAGTCCATGCCCATGCGCATCTTCCCGGGCAGCGAAAACAGGGTGCTCGTGACGAAGGGAGCAAATCGTGTAG
>JAJYLM010000030.1 GCA_021787655.1 bacterium | reverse complement strand
GGGAGCAACAAGAACGCCGCGGACGATCCTGACGCCGCGGATCGAGGGTGTCACCGGAGCAGCAGGAACGACCATTGCAATCTTCTGTTCCTTCTTATGCTTTTTTTCTGCAGGTGCCGGAGGCGGGGCTGTAACAGCAGGCGCTGCAACCTCTGCCGGCGGAGACGTAACCGCTTCTGGAGCGCTTGTCGCTGCTGGAGCTTCGGGTGCCGCCTCGGGTGCCGGCGGAGGAGCCGTCACCTCTGCAGGCTGCAGACTTTCCATTGATTCGCTTTGACCCGGCGCAGACGGTGTTGTTGGTGATATTCCCGCTGATAACGGTACCTCGGGAGGAGGAACGACTGCAGGACCCTGTCCCATGCCGGACGGCGCAAGAGCCTCGGGTGCCGGTGCAGACGACGTTTCGCCGATGCCGGCAAGCGGGACTGCCTCAAGGGACGTCGTCGACGGGCTCTGCTCCATGCCCAGCGGCGCAAGGGCCTCGGGTGCCGGTGCAGGCGATGTTTCGCCGATGCCGGCAAGCGGGACTGCCTCAAGGGACGTCGTCGACGGGCTCTGCTCCATGCCCAGCGGCGCAAGGGCCTCGGGGCCTGCAGAAGGACTTAATTCCAGCCCTGACTGCAGGGATGATGTACCGGAAAGTCCTTCTCCCTCTAACGACGAACCAGCAGCCGGCTGTTCTTCTGTTTTGGACACACTGACGACAATGTCGTTGCCGTCGGCACTGGTCGTATAAGAAAGCGGTTTTTCAAGATGAATGGTTATTCTGGAGGAATACCCGGTACTCTCTCCAAGCTGTTCTACCGAAACCTTGCCGATGAACCCGTTGTCCACGCTGATTCCGCCCGAAACAGGCGATGAATCCGTGGAAGCAAGGTCAATGGTAACTGTCGGCGGCGATTTCGTTTTGAATGCAGCATACTGCGGCAGGTTGTTGGTCTTCAAGGTTATTACCGTCGCACTGTCTGTATCTTTCACCTTAATGTCCAGAAGCCGGGAATTCAGTCCCGGAGGGGCAACTACCCCCCGCGCGCACGACCCCAGCATCACGACACCAAGCAATAAGCCAAAGGCTCTCAAATTGTTTTTAACCATCCGTGCCTCCTTCTTTGATTCCTCATAACATAAAGCATTCTGTATGTCAATGAAGTATAATTATCATATACTTTATATTAATTTTTTATAGTCTAACATAGTAAACTTCAATATGCAAAATAATTATTAAGAACCTGCACCGGCCGGAGCATCCCAGACACGCCGGAAGCGGTCCGGTAACCTTGTGAAGGAAATGTATGACAGGAAATGTATGACAGGAAACGTATGATTTGATAAGTTGACAATCAATGCCTATTGTTTGTTACATTATCGGCTGAAAGGAGACCTCCATGGGATTGAAGAAAATAAAAGACAACGTGTTCTGGGCAGGAGCAGTGGACTGGGACAGACGACTGTTCGACTCCCTGATCCCGATACCGGACGGCACCAGCTATAATGCATACCTAATTACCGGCAGCAGCAAGACTGCTCTGCTGGACACTGTTGATCCTGCCATGACAAATGTGCTCATGGACAACCTGAGAGACGTAAAAACCATCGACTATATTGTGGCACACCACGCGGAGCAGGACCACTCCGGGTCCCTGCCCGCTGTGCTCGGCAAATATCCGGGTGCAAAAGTCATCACGTCCTCCAAGGGCAAGCCCATGCTGACAGAGCACCTGCATATCCCTGCAGACCGCATCGATACGGTGGAAGACGGCGGCAAGCTCGAACTCGGCGGCAAGACGCTGGAATTCATTTCCACGCCGTGGGTACACTGGCCCGAAACCATGGTGTCCTACCTGCACGAGGACAAAATACTGTTTACGTGCGATCTGTTCGGCTCGCACCTTGCCTCGTCGGAACTGTACTGCAGGGAAGAATGGAAGGTTTGCGAAGCAGCGAAACGGTACTATGCTGAGGTCATGATGCCCTTCAGGACGAACATAAAAAAACATCTTGAACAGCTTGCACACTATCCCACCGACATCATCGCACCGAGCCACGGCCCCCTGTATAATCATATCGATTGTATCGTCAAATCGCACACGCAGTGGGTTTCGGACACGGTCAGCAACGAGGTCATCATTCCGTACGTTTCCATGCACGGCAGTACCCAGCTGCTCGTCGATTATCTGACGGACGCCCTCGCAGGGCTCGGGATCAGGGTGGAGCGGTTCGATCTGACGGTAACAGACCTCGGGAAGCTTGCCATTTCCCTGGTCGATACGGCGACCATGGTCATCGGTTCGCCCACGGTATTGACCGGAGCGCATCCGATCGTCATATCTGCAGCATTCCTTGCAAATGCACTGAGGCCGAAGCTGAAATTCGTCTCCATCATAGGTTCCTACGGCTGGGGCGGCAGGATGGTCGAGGACATTCAGAAAACCATTCCGAACCTCAAGGCGCAGATGCTCGAAACCGTGCTGATCAAGGGCAAGCCTGATGCCCAGGCGTTCAGCGCGCTCGACCGGCTTGCACAGGACATAGCTGCGAAGCACCGCGAACTGAATATTGTGTGAGGTGACTATGAAACGGTACAGATGTACGGTATGCGGATATATCTATGATCCTTCGAGGGGCGATCCTGAGGGCGACATACCGCCCGGTACGGACTTCAACAGCCTTCCGGAAATGTGGGTTTGCCCGCTGTGCGGTGCTATGAAAGACGAGTTCGAGCCCGAGGATTGACCGGAGCATTGTCCCGATCGTCTTGCATGCATGACGCAGGCTGTCTGCGCAGGATCAACGTCCGTGCACGTAAACTTTCGCCATCACGATAAAACCCGCTGTCAGAAGCAGTAAAGCGAACAGGATGTCTGACGGGTCCCCCTGCCCTGTCGTCGAGCAGCTGCAGCCGTTTGACGATGAGGATTTCTGGGACGACGTCAGGGTCAGCGTTATTGGCACAGAAACAGGCGAGTTCGCCGCATTCGCAGCGCTCACGACGACACTTCCGGTATACGTGCCTGCAGCGAGACCCGCGGGTTGTGCCGTGACAGTCAAGACCGAAGGCGCTGTTCCGCCTGCAGGTGACGCGGTCAGCCAGGCTGCAGTGCCTGTCTGGACATTCCAGTTCAGGGTGCTGCCCTGCGATCCCGTATTGCTGATGGAAACCTGCCGTACCAGCGGCGTACTGCTGCCCGCAGCTGCAGTAAAGCTCAACGAACCCGGAGAAACACCGATGCCTGGCGTTGCGGACGACGACACGCCCTGGATGTCCCCGCTCATGACCACTGCATACGGCTGATCATCGAGCGGGGAAACGCCGGACGGAACATTGTAACCGGACACAGCGACCGTATACACACCGGTCTGCGGAGACGGGATGGTCACCTGCTGCACATTGTTGGTATTGTCAAAGCCAGTAAGGCCGTTCGGGTAGTACGCCGTGTTGTTTGCCGTCGTCACGCTGAAGTGCAGGACATTCACGATGTTCACACTCGCTGACGGCGTCGACGGATAATCGGTCCACACGAGTGTTATCTTCAACGGGTCCGTTGTATTATCGAGCGTCACAGAACTGATCCGCATGCCGCCGGTCGTCAGGCCGCTGCCTGCCTTGTAGTCGAGCATGATAATTTTTCTCGTCGTGCCTGAGATGAGGGAATTGACCAGATTGATCCTGCCGAAGCCTTCCACGTCGTTGGGTGCCTGCGGCACCTCCAGATATTGTCCCGTGCCGTATTGTCCGGGATACATATCAACCGCTCCGTTGATCAACACTGCCTTGATCAGTGCAGCGCTCGGATCGGCCAGACCTTCCTGAACAAGTGCCTGTCTGACGTCTGCAGCTGCACCGGCTGCCAGAGGGGTAGCCATGCTGGTACCGCCGTCGAGTATATAGTTCTCGTTTTCCTGTGAACCGTAGGTTATGGAAAGACCGCTCGTCAGGCCGAGGAGTCCCCAGCCGGTGGGACACACCCTGACATTGTCGATATCAACGTATGCAGTACCTGCCGCAGTACCGGAACTTGCGAATGCGAGCGAGAAATCGAATCCCTGTGCCTGGGACTGGGTCATGGCGTATCCATTGGCGCTGTTGTAATTGAGTGCATAATTATGGCTTGCAAAAAGTGCTGCTATGGGAGCTGGAAATACGTACCATTGGCTGCCGCCTGAAGCATTACTCAGGGTAGAGACCGGGAAATAAACGTGGTTGTCTGCATCATAATAATTCACCGAAAACTGGTCCGATGTGGTCAGGTTGAAGTTGATAAGAAACAATAAGTCTGCGTCTGCCATTGCCGTCCTTATATCGAAAGCGCTTGCAACGGCGAGGTTACCGGTCAGGGTACTGCCGTTCGAAACGATCCGCTCGTAGGTGTTGCCTGTGCCGTCGGTAAAAAGCTCCCAGGTGTTCGCAGGACTTACCGACCACTTGCCTGCACCGCTCTGGAAATCATCATTGAACAGCCACTGCTGGGACCGCGCCGATATGACGGCAGTCCCGGGTGCAACAACATCGGGTTTAATACGTCCGTCGGGAGTCGGTCCCCTGCTCGAGAATGCAGCCATGCCGTTGATGTTGTTTGCAACAGGATCCGTAAACAGAGGATATGAAGTGAACCCGAAACTATAGTAGGTGATCGACAGTCCGGACCTCAGGTTCTCGGACGCTCCGACTGATACGATGTCCTTTGCAGTTGCCGGTGATGCCATGGACCCCAAATCCACCACACCGTCTCCGTCCGTATCAACCCCGGCATTGCCTGCGGCAAACAGGATGACCATGTCGGGATGGTTCCACAGGAACGTGTCTACCTGTTCAGCGGCCGTATCATAATAGTCGCCGTTTACCTGCGCTCCCCAGCTGTTGGACGCTATCCTTGGGGACAGGGTATCCGTATACTCCTCGCCGAACAGCGTGTTCAGGTCAGCCGGCAGCCCGCCCAGACCTCCGTTTTGATCCAGCAGCGACATGAAAACCAGTTTATTCACACCGTACGCAGAACCCCAGTATGGTGCGACGGAAAAAGACGTCTGTGTATCATGTCCGAGGAGAGAACCGGCCACGTGTGTGCCGTGACCGTTGGGATCGCTGAAATCGCCTGCCCTGCCGAGTGCGTATGCATGAATTGTCTTCCCGATGAATGCCGGATGAAACGGCGCCGTAACATTGCCGGATTCGTAATCTCCGTACGCGGCATTATAGGTAAAGCCGCCGCCCGTCCCTCCGATGTCAAGACCTGTATCGGCAACGGCAACGGCCTGCCCTGCACCTGTATACCCGTCGTTCCACACCCCGTTTGCAGTAATGGATGTGTCGTTATTGCTCGCAGCGATGATGTCCGTCGCCACATCATTCATCAAAACCGGAGCTGTGTACGGCTCGATCCACTCGACATCCGGCGTGTCCGCTATGGTCTGTATCTGTCCTGCCGGTATCTGCGCCCGCAGGAAGCTGCCGGTCCCGCTTACGCTCATGGTAATGACCGTGCCGGACGCAGACTGGACCGCACGCTGCACGGCCTGCACGTCGCCGGTCCGGAACACCTGGATCGTGACGGTGACGATACGGCCTGCATTACTGAGGGCAAGGGATGCAAGCTGCGGTGCAACCTTGTACCGTGACTGGTACACGCCAATCCACTGCACCGATGCAATCGCACCTGCCCTGGCCAGTGCAGCTGTATCGGTCACGTGCACGGCAAAGGCATTGTCCGGCAGGTAGTGGAGCAGCCGGATGCCTGCCTGCTCGATGGATTGTTTCATGGAAAGCGTGACCGGTGTCCTGAACTGCACGATATAATATCCCGGTCTGACGTTTTCAGAAACCGGTTTATTCCCCGCAACGGACAACGATGGCGTCGCGTCCGTATCGATGGTCACTGCCTTCAGGAATATCTTGTTTGCCCCATTGCCAGGCGGTTTCTTGATCGCTGCGGATGAACAGCCGTATATCCCCAATGCAATGGCAATGATGATAAATGACCGTTTCATGATTACCTCCTTTAAAAGGTTCCGTGCCTGCCGCTGCCTTTTTTAAACCTTTTCAAGCCATCAATCATATCGGGACTCTTCAGGGTGTCCATGCCGTGCCTCAATTCATTCTTCATCGCCCCGTCGATCCCGTAACCAAACTGCTCGACAAGACTCATCCGGTCGTTGCGCATGCATGCCTGGGGAAATTGGGCTATGTGGTCTGCAAGCTTTTCCGCTTCCCGCAGGACGGCGCTGGTTTTCACCACGCGGTTTGCAAGCCCCATTGCAAGGGCCTCGCGCGCCTTCACGGGCCTGCCGGTAAGTATCATATCCATGGCCCTGCCCAGTCCTATCACGCGCGGCAGTCTGACCGTACCGCCGTCGATGAGCGGTACGCCCCACCGCCTGCAAAAAACGCCGAAGACTGCACTCTCTCCGCACACGCGCAGGTCGCACCACAATGCAAGCTCAAGACCACCCGCGACAGCGTACCCGCTGACCGCTGCTATGACCGGCTTGGACAGCTTCATCCGGGTCGGACCGAGCGGTCCGTCTCCGTCTTCTGTCACGCGGTTCATGGCCTTTCCGCGGTCTGCCACAGCCTTGAGATCTGCACCTGCACAGAAGTTTCCCCCTGCACCGTACAGGATTGCGACCCGGGCGTTTTCATCGTGCTCGAACGCGCGGAAGGCATCGGCCAGTGCCCGTGCCGTCGGATAATCGATGGCATTGCGAACCTCCGGACGGTTGATGGTAATGGTGGTAACCGCTCCTGTGCGATCGACAAGTACCGTTGATGAAGCGGTTTTCCGCGCCATGATCAGAGCAAGGTCCCGGATTCATTCCTGCCGTTGTTGTTACCGGCAGGAGCGCCGCCCGTCGGCGGCAGGATCTCCGTTGCAACGCCCTTGGCGGAACGCAGCTCGTCGATCTGCTTGAGGGGACGCTCAAGCTGGTTGCGCCGTGTGGTGGTCAGGTTGTTGAATTCCGCCTTCGCGTCGTCGATCCTCTTGCCGACCTTGTCCATGGATTCGACGAACCTGCTCCACTGCTCTTTGAACGTTCCCATGATGGAGAGTATCTTCGTGGCACTCTGTTCGAGATTGAAATTATCGACTGCCTGGCGCATGACCGCGAGAACAGCGTACAGTGTCAGCGGGGAACACAGGACGACCCTGTTCCTCAGCGCTTCATCGAGCACGGTCCTGTCGTACTCGTTGATGAAGCCGTACACCTGCTCGTTCGGGATGAACACCAGGACATAATCGACGGTGTGCGCCCCGGGATCGATATAATCCCGCGTGGTTACTTCCTTGATCCGCGCCCGCACGTCCCTGAGGAACTGGGACCTGAATTTCTCCTTTTCCGTCTCGTTCTGGGCCTCGAGGTACAGGAGGTAATTGTTCAGGGGAAATTTCACGTCCATGTTGATCCTGAGTCCCTGCGGAAGGAAGAAGGTATAATCCGGCCTGCGCACCGAGGACTCGAGGGCCTTTTGCTTCTGGTAGTTCACGCCTTCGATGAATCCGGCGAGACGCAGGACATCTTCTGCCATCCGCTCTCCCCACTGCCCCCGCACCTTGGTGTTCGCAAGCGCTGCCTTGAGCTGGCTCGTTGTTTCGTGCAGGGTCCGGGTGTTCTCTGCCGCATTCTTCATCTGCGACGTGAGTTCGCCGAACTTTTGTCCCGTGCTCTTTTCGAGACTGACGATTGTTTCCTGGACTTTCTGCATCTCCTTGCCGACCGCGTCCAGGGTCTGATCGATGAGCTTCTTCTTGCCCTCGAGGTCTTTCTCCCCGGTCTGCAGGTTGCCTTTCAGGGTCTGGTCTGCAAGCTTGAGCAGTTCGGTCGTGCTGTTCGAGAGCGCCTGTGCGGCAAGGGACTCGAACGATTCTTTCAGACGCTGCAGCACGGCCTCCAGGTCCTGAATCTTCTCCGCCTGCGACTGTGCAACAAGCGCCTTTGCGAGCTCCTGCGTCTCTTTCCTCTTCAGGAGTCCGGTGATGATGACCAGGAGTGCACCGGTGACGACACCGATCAAAAACGGAATGATAAACGACATACCCTGCTCCTTTCCTGACAAACGCCGTTTTTACAGGTCTTCGAAATAGGTCAGCTGTTTGAACTCGTTATACCTGTTCTCTATCTCAGCGGGTTTCAGCTTCTTCAGCCTGTCGAGGCTGAAGTCTTCGACGTCGAACGATGCCATGACGCTCCCGACGATGATCGCCTGTCGTATGCTGGACTCGTCGACGCTGTCCACGTGCGCGAGATACCCCATAAAACCGCCGGCAAAGCTGTCCCCGGCACCCGTCGGATCGAACACAGACTCGAGGGGGTACGCCGGCGCAGAGAACACGCTGGAATCGGAGAACATCAGCGCTCCGTATTCACCCCGCTTGACGATGATAATCCCGGGTCCGAACGACATAATGCGCCGCGCTGCCTTGACGAGGTTTGACTCCTTTGCGAGTTCCCGGGCCTCGGCCTCGTTGATCGTGAGGATATCGACGTGCTTCAGGGTTTTCTTCAGCTCTTTGGGCTTGCGCTCGATCCAGAAATTCATCGTATCGCACGCGACGAGCTTCGGCTGCTTGATCTGTCGCAGCACGTCGAGCTGGAGCTCGGGATCGATATTCGCGAGAAAAACGTAATCGGTCTCCCGATACTCGGCCGGCAGATTCGGTTTAAAGGAAGCAAACACGTTGAGCTGGGTGTCAAGGGTATGTGCCTGGTTGAGATCGAAATCATACCTGCCCTTCCACCGGAATGTTTTGCCCTTGGACCGCTGGAGCCCCCGGACATCTATCTTTCTCTGTTTCAGAAACCGGACATGCCGGTCCGGAAAGTCACTGCCGACAACGGCAACGAGCTGTACCCCGGTAAAATAACTTGCAGCAGTGGAAAAATACGTAGCAGACCCGCCCAGCACATTCTCCGCTTTTCCGAACGGCGTCTGCACAGAATCGAATGCGACCGATCCAACGACCAAAAGACCCATAAATTGCCTCCCGTTTAGTTTAGTTATGAGGTCCAGTATAGAAGAAAAGCAGAAAATCACAACAAATTTTCATACGCCGCAGGCCGGTGAGAAGTTCCCCTGAGGGAATGGACGCGGAGTTCGTCAGTTTCTATGGGATCTGCCGTCATCTGCCGGTCAGGCCTGCGCCGCTGTACCGGTATCGGTTGAACGGAAAAAAAAAGGGACAGGAAACACCCTGTCCCTTATCATGATGATTGAGGGATTTACGGCCGGTACTGATCTGCCTCTGTGCTGGTCGTCCCGGTCTGCTTCCCGGCTTCGTGCTGTGCCAGTTCAAGGGGATGCTCTTCTTCCATGATCGTCATGGAAAGCCTGCCGGTGAACATGGACGGATTCAACGGGTACAGTACCGGGTTGAAAATGACCCAGTAGAAGTGCCAGAAAATGATCGCAAGGGTCGCAAGCAGCGCTTCGTAGAAATGGATCAGGAGAAACAGGTTCAGCCACCACAGCGGTATGTACCGCAGGATGTCGTTCTTGAACCACAAGCTCAGCCCGGTTATGCTCATGACCATGTTCCCCCAGACGAGTGCCCAGTATTCGAATTTTTCGAACGGCGTAAACCTGCCGAATCCCGGTTTCCGGTCGCTCATGCCGATGTTGTAGAAGAACAACTGGATCGTGCCCCGCAGGTCATCGAAGACCGGCAGCAGTTCCTTGAACTGCTCCTTGCCTCTCTTCGTCACTGCCATGAGGACGATCTGAGCAAAAAACACGACCAGCAGAACGACACCCGATACCCGGTGGATCCACGCCCGAATTAGTCCGTTGTTCAAATGGGTAATCCACGAGCTCCACCACTCGTTGGGCCAGTGGTATGCAAAACCCGTATACGCGAGCAGGATGAAGCTGATGAAATTGAGGGTATGAAGGATGATCTCCGTCCTGTTGAAGCGGAGATAATCTCCCTCTTCCGGCAGCTTGGTGATCCCGTGCTTGTCTTTGTCTTTGATCTTCCGCAGGAAGTCTGCGAACACAAAGGCAATCATGCCGAGGATGCTGACCGTGATAAGCCATATGTATGCAGTCCTGACGATCTTGATGACCTTGCTGCCGATGCCGGTCGGTCCGTGAATGTCCTTGAGGTGCTTGATGTCGGCCTTGCTGATACCGGGATGGCATTTGCCGCAGGTGTGCGACAGGTTTGCCGGGTACACGGACGATTCGGTATTTGCCGGTCCCAGGACCTTGTGCGCCCTGTGGCAGGAAGCGCAGTTCGCAGCAATGACGCTGCCGCCCTTGATCATGATACCGTGGAAACTGCTCAGATAGTTGGACAGGGAAACGGCGGGAAGCCCGAGGTTTTCCGACAGGGTGACATTGCCGTGGCAATCCGTGCACGTTTTCGGAATATTCAGCGGATAGATCGGTGAACTGGGATTGTTCTGAGCAAGGATAGCGTGTTCTGCATGACAATCCGTGCACACAGGAGCGTTGGACACACCGCCCTGGAACGCCTTCCAATGCGACGACTGCAGGTAATTCTTATACTGCTGTTCGTGGCACTGTCCGCACGTCCTCGGGACATTCCCCTTCGCGATCGTCGATGTGGTTATGTTGGGCGGCAGGATATCGTGGACACCGTGGCAGCTCGAACAGGTCGCTGCCGGCAGACCGTCCTTCAACGCCTGGGCATGAACACTCTTTTCATAGAGCTGGTACGGGTTCGATACAGGAATATTGTACTGCTTTGCCATGTCCGCGCTGTTGTGGCACTGACCGCAGGTGGAAGGAAGGTTCTGTGGATAGACCGAAGACGACGGATCAGTAGCCGCAAGAATATCGTGCCTGCCGTGGCAACTCCAGCAGTATGCAGCGCCGGTTATTCCCTGCGCGACCGCCTTGCCGTGAATACTGTTCTTATACTGGTGTTCAACATCGCTGTGGCATGCCCCGCAATTCGGCGCCGGCAGTTTTTCGGGATGCGGAAGGGACTTGATGCCCGAATGACAGTCCGTGCAGGTAAGCTGTGCATGGACAGACGCTTTCCAATGGTCCGCATTAACGTAGGGGATGCCGTCCGTTTTGACACCGTGACAGGTCAGACAGTCGCTGCTGGAAAACCGGGGTTTTTGTCCGGTCAAGAGCGATACTTCGGCAGGCTGCTTCTGCTGAGCGTGATGAGTGCGTGCCGAGGCCGCGGGAACCGCTCCGGAAAGAACCGCCGCAGCGCAGAAGAGCGTAAGTGCAACTTTCTTATGGTTGAGCATGAATCGTGTTATCTCCTTATCTCTATTTTGAAATACAATTGTATACAATATACTTCTCTTTCAACCATTGTCAATAATTATCATATGTCCACAACTTCATTTTCCCGGTACCTGAGATTTACATAATTTAATATAGATTTATGCACAACAAAACACATTTTGATTGACTGTTCACTTTTTAAAATTTATAAATAATTCTGAACAATACAGAGGAACCTTATGAAAAAAATAATACTTATGCTCGGTGTAGTGCTTTTTTGTTTCCAAAAATCTGCATACAGTATGGATAATTCCATGTGTATGCAGTGTCACGGCAGCCAGGCGTTTTACCGGACATACCCGGACGTCAAACAGGCCGGCATGTACATCAGCCCCGCGACGCTCGCCGGATCGGTTCACAAGGGTATCTCCTGTACGCAGTGCCATACCGGTATAACGGGATATCCCCACCCTTCCGCGGCTCCGATCCCCAAAACGGCCATACCGGTGATGTGTGCGACCTGCCACCGGGACGTCTACGACAAATACACCCGGAGTATCCATTGGAACGCCCTGGAAAAAGGCGTCACTGCGGCACCTGTGTGCTCGGATTGCCACGGCTCGCACGGTATCCTGAAGACGACCAATCCCGGTGCAAAGGTGTATCCTGAAAACATACCGAAGACCTGTGCAAGCTGTCATGACTCGGTCAAACTTGCTGCGCAGTATAATCTTCCCCTCAACCGGCTGACGACCTATGAAAACAGTTTCCACGGTATCGCCCTGAAATTCGGGGACCTGAGGGCTGCGAACTGCGCTTCCTGTCACGGTACCCACGAAATACTTCCCTCGAGCGACCCCCGCTCCTCCATCAATAAGGCGAACCTTGCCAGGACGTGCGGGAAGTGCCATCCCAACGCCACTGCGAACTTCGTCAAGAGCCGCGTGCACGTCGTCGTCAGCAAGCACGGCGAGAAGGGCCCCTACATCGTCCGTATTTTCTACACGTGGTTCATCACCATCCTGATCACGATCTTCGTACTGTACGTGGCGGTCGACATCATCAACACGAGGAGAAAGAAAAAAAACAGGAGTAAACAGTCATGAACCATTCCGTCGAAAGACTTTCCCGCAACCAGAGAATTCAGCATATCATCCTCCTTGTCTCCATGATCATGCTCTCGGTCACCGGACTCGTGCTCAAGTTCCACAGTAATCCCTTTTCCGTATGGCTCATCCGGATCGAAGGCGGCATATGGGTACGGGGGCTGATCCACAGGATCTTTGCAATCATCCTTATCCTCCTGTCCCTGTATCACATCCTGTGGGTCACGTTCACGGACAAAGGACACAGCGAACTCATGGCACTCACGCCCCGGGGAAAGGATTTCTCGGATTTTTTCAGAAAGCTCGCCTACAATCTCGGTCTGTCCGGCAGACAGCCGCAGTTCGACAAGTACGACTACCTCCAGAAGCTTCAGTACTGGGGCGTCGTCGCAGGTACAGTCGTCATGGTCATGACCGGCATGATCCTGTGGTTCGTCAACCAGTCCATGGCGATCCTTCCGAAGTGGGCCATCGACCTGACCCTGCTCGTCCACGGCTGGGACGGGGTGATGATCTTCATCGTGCTGTTCGTGTTCCACCTCTACAATGTTCATCTCAATCCCGAGGTATTCCCCATGAGCAGGACATGGCTGGACGGCTCGATCTCACTGGAACAGTTGCAGCACGAGCACACGCTCGAATATAACAGACTGATGTCGGATAAAAAAAATGAAAAATAATATGACCGTTTCCGGGCACTCATCCCGGCCGGCGAAAGCATCCGCCGCTGTTCGTATATTCATTGCCGCCGCCGCGGTTTCCATGCTTGCGGTACTCATGCCGATGAAGGCATGGAGCCAGCCTCCCCTGTACCAGAAGTGTCTTCTCTGCCACGGCAGGCCCGGGTTCAAAAAGATACTGCCGGACGGCAAGGTGCTTGAATTGTTCGTCAACAAGGCTGAACTGGAGCACTCAATCCATGCAAAACTGCACTGCACGGACTGTCATGCCGACGTCATGGAAATCCCCCACATGAAAGTACCGGGCACGGTCAACTGTTACCGGTGCCACTACAAAGACAACCCCAACGGTGCAAAACCCGCGAATGAGTTCTTCCAGTCCGTGCACGGCAAACTCGACGAGCAGGGGGACCCCAAGGCCCCGCGCTGCCAGAACTGCCACGGCGGTCACAACGTGCAGAAGGTGGACTCACCCCTGTCGACCGTCAGCCATCTGAACGTTGCCTATACCTGCGGCAAGTGCCATAAACCGCAGTACGACAACTATGTCCAGAGTATCCATGGAACAGCACTGCTCGACCGTCATATCAAATCAGCTCCCACGTGTACCACATGTCACGGCAAGCACCTGATCCTGAAGCCGGACAGCCCGGACTCGACCATTTACCCGCTCAACGTGATCAACGTCTGCTCGAAGTGCCACGAAAACAAGGAACTCATCAGAAAATACAACATCCCCGGGGGCAGGATCAGTACGTACAAGGAGAGCTACCACGGCATTGCTGACGAATTCGGGTCCGTGCGGGTCGCCAACTGCTCGAGCTGCCACCGGGCGCATCTCATTCTGCCCGAGAGCGATCCCCGGTCATCGATCAACAAGGCGAACCTTGCAAAAACGTGCGGCAAGTGCCACAAAGACGCAAACGTCAACTTTACAAAGGGTAAGATACATGTAAACTATAAGAGCAAGTCGAACGGGATTTTGTATTATATCGGAATGTTTTTCGAGATATTGACCATATCCACCCTGACGCTGTTATTTATTCACATCCTGCTCGATCTGTTCCGAAGATTTAAATCCGGGGAAACCAAGGGGAAGAACAAACGTGGAGAGTAACGATGAAGGATAACTACAGACCGGCGAAAGACAAGATCATAGAGGAGCTCGAACGGTACGCTGCGGGTATCATTCCCGGCACCGGAGATCATGAACTGGACGACGAGACAAAACGTCTGATCCGGCAGGAGGCAGTGCGGGATCTGGACGCCTTCCTTGATGCGAAAACGAAGAACATCCGCACGCTGGTACTCAGGCAGCAGCGGCTCAAGGCAAAGCTCCAGAAGAAGAAGGAATGGGAAAAAGACACCTTCCTTCGGTTCAACATCTATTTCAGGATACAGCACATCATGCTGTTTTCGAGTGTCATCATCCTCGTCATCACCGGCCTGCCGATCAAATTTCCCAATTCGTCGATCTCCAGGTTCATGATGTCCGTCATGGGCGGCATAGCCACGCAGGGCATCCTCCACAGGGTCGGCGCGGTACTGCTCATCGGATTTTACGTCTTTCATACCCTGTACACCATCTTCAACAGGGAAGGCAGGCGTGATTTCGTGCAACTGCTGCCAAAACCCAAGGACATCAAAGATGTCTTCCAGATGATCAAGTATTTCTTCGGCTTTGCCAAGGAAAAACCGAAATTCGACCGGTTCAGCTATATCGAGAAATTCGATTACTGGGCGGTCTACTGGGGCGGTATCGTGATGGTCGGGTCCGGCCTCATCATGTGGTTCCACAATATAGCACTGAGCGTTTTTCCGAAATATGTCTATGACATCGCACGCGAGGCGCACAGTGACGAGGCTCTGCTCGCAACGCTGACCATCGTGATCTGGCACTTCTACAACGTCCACTTCAACCCGAGCAGGTTCCCGGGTTCCCTGGTCTGGTGGCACGGCAAGCTGACCAAGGAACAGATGATCGACGAGCATCCCCTCGAGTATGAACGTATGATAAAAGAAAAAGAGGACGACAATGGCTAATCCGGTATCCGCGTTCATCAAGCGGCACAAGGTCGTCACTGCAGTGGCAGGCATCGTTTTCCTTGCATGGTTCCTTGCAAACAGCATCTTTCTGGCGTTCTCGGGCTCTTCAAAAACATGCACCTACTGCCACATCATGCAGCCCTCGGTCAATGAATGGAAGTCCTCGGTGCACAGCGGGGTGAAATGTACGACCTGCCACGACCTCGGGTTCAATTATTTTACCCGGCTCGAATTCCAGACACTGACCGGTATGTACAATCCCCACCCGAATACCGTGGTCAGGGACAGCGCCTGCCTGAAGTGCCATTCTCTCAAGGACATCAGCAAGCCTGTCTTCTATAAAAACATGGTCTATTTCGATCACGCAAAGCATGTCGGCACGAGCGTCCGTGAAATGCTGCTGACCTGTGAAACGTGCCATCCGTCGGTAACCCACGGTTCGCACATGAAGGTCGTGGACGAGGATGCATGCATATCCTGTCATTTCATCGGCGCACCGCGCGGCGAGGCTATCACCGGCTGTCCGTCGTGCCACGGCAGCCCCACGAAGACCGTCGACCTCCATGGGATGGCGTTCAACCACACGTCGTATCTGACCAAGGGCATGCTCTGCAACCAGTGCCATCTCGACGTCATCCAGGGCAAGGGATCGGTCCCGCGTAACCGGTGTCACAAGTGCCATGAGGACAGGTCCTATAAATACAACAACCCGGTGTTCGTCCACAACACGCATGTCACCAAGGAACACATCACCTGCAGCAAGTGCCACAGGCCGATGCACCACGGCGAAATCCACATGATCCAGGCGCTGGAAAGCAATTGTACGGACTGCCACAAGGACCGTCACAACTACCAGCGCGAACTGTACATGGGATTCGGCGCCACGGAAACCACGAATATGCCTGATTCCATGTTCTTAAGCCAGGTGAGCTGCGAAGGATGTCACCCGAACAAGATCCGCACGAGCTCCGGCAGCCAGAGGCTCACGAAGGCCCAGAGCCTGCGCGAGACTGCGCAGGCATGCGTCGAATGCCACGGCAGGCCCTATGACAAGCTGATGTACCACTGGATAGCGACCGGCAGCAGCATGCTTTCCTACGTCGGCTCTGCCATCAATAAGGAGGCCGCATCGGTCGCCGCTGCACCTGCGTCCGGCGTCAAAAAACGCGAGGCACGGAGCCTCATCGGGCGCGCACGGTATAACGAACACTTCATATCGATGTCCGGTGCACCCCACAACATCCGGTATACGCAGCAGATCCTGATGAACTCACTGGACATGCTCGACAAAGCCTCGGCACTCGCGGGCATCCGCAGCCTGACGAAGAACAGACCGGTGTCCCTGCAGAGCGTCGGTGCTTCCTGCGCGGTTTTGTGCCACAGCACGCTCGGCATGCCGAAAACCATCAAATTCGAAACCCTCGGGGTCAACTTCCCGCACGATTTCCACACGAATCTCGGAATGGACTGTTCAGCGTGCCATCCGACTGACCATTCGATGGCCCTGAACATCAAGATCGAGACGTGCGCAAACTGCCATCACCAGAATACGTCCACATCGAACTGCGTCATGTGCCATGCCAGCACAGCTTCGCTCTATAACGGAACCATACCCTTCTCAGGCATCCCGCACACGCCGAACGCCATGTCCGGGACAGTCGGATGTTCCGACTGCCATGCGCACCTCACCCCTGGACAGGTCTCTGCGAGTGTCAGGAAGCGCTGCATCGACTGCCACGTTCCGTCGTACGGAAACCTGCTCGACAAGTGGAACAGTACGTATGTTGGCAAATTCGAACAGGCCGAGCTTCTGCTCAAGAACGAGGCGATCAAGCTCGAGGGCATGGACAAGAACACAGACCAGTATAAGAAGAAGAAGGCCGCCTACGATGACGCACAGGCGAAGCTGTCGTTCCTTGAAAAGGCAAACGGATTGCACAACATCATGCTCACGGACACGATCCTCGAGAATGTGATCCGGGAATTGAAGTAATCCCCGTTAGAAAGTCCCCGGACTGAAATTGCCGTGGCTTACGAACGGGGTAAACGGACATGACGGCAGGAAAGGCTAATCCCGGACACTGTCGTCAATGATGAGGGTATCGTGCACGATGCCCCTCCGAAGACAAGAGCTGTCTGAACGGGCGCATGTTTCCAATCAGACCGAAATTGACCCCTTCCTGAACTGCGTCTTGCCGATCCACGCATTGATCAGGACGGGTGTTCCTGACCGTGATGCCTCCATTGCCTGCCGCAACACCCCTTCGACCTGTTCAGGACGCTGGATCAAAAACCCCCGTGCGCCGAGACCTTCAGCAACACCGTGATAATCCGAATACCGCAGTACCGTAGCAACGTCATCCTTGAGGTATTCGACCTGGTCCCTCGCTATCTGTGTCCATCCGGCGTCGTTTCCGATCACCGCGATCACAGGGATCTTATGCCGCACCATCGTATCGAATTCCACAAGTCCGTACCCCGCAGCGCCGTCTCCCCAGATCAGCCATACGTCCGAACCAGGATGCAGAGCCTTTGCTCCCATCGCAAACCCTGCACCGACACCGAGGGTGCCGAATACGCCCGGATCGAGCCATGTCATGGGGCTGCCCGGCCGCAGGATGTACGATGCGGTGCCGACAAAATCGCCTCCGTCAGCCACGACGACTGAAGTCTCGTTCATGACCGACCGGATCTTCTCCAGCAAAAAGAGAGGATTGATGGAATCGGTCTTTTCTCCTGCGAGCTTTTCTATCTCCTGCTCCCGTGCACGCTCCTTGTCCATCAGGACACGTTCCCACGAATCACCCGTCCACCGGGTTCTCAGAAGACCCTCGCATGCTATCAAAAATTGGGCAGGATCCCCGTGCACAGCGAGGTCCGGCCGCAGGTTCAGCCTCAGTTCATGCCGGTCACGGTTGACCGCGATGATCCGTGCACCGGGATTGAAAGACCTCCCGTAATTCAGCCGGAAATCGCACGGCTCACCGGCGAGGACGACGAGGTCTGCCTGCGCAAGCGCATCGGTCCGCTTGTGATGAAACTGCAGCGGGTGTTTTTCTCCCAGCAGGCCGCGTGCCATACCGGTCAGATACACGGGTATGCCAAGACTGCCGACCGCCCGGGCCAGTCCGCCGGCATGTTCCGGATTCAACAGTGCCTGGCTTCCGATGATCAGCAAGGGGCGGCTGGACTGTTCGATCAGCCGTACCGCCTGTTCTGCAGATGCAGGTGTGAATTCCGGCACGGAGACCGGCAACGATT
>JAJYLM010000180.1 GCA_021787655.1 bacterium | reverse complement strand
ATCCGAAATAATGAGATCCCTCGATGTGAAGACCGCCGAATCTTTCGGCGTTCAGAGCATTCTCCTGATGGAGAACGCAGGAAGGGCTGTTGCCCGGGCGATTATGAAAGATTTCGATGCCCAGGCAAAAAAAGGGATCGTCGTGTTCTGCGGCAAGGGCAACAACGGAGGTGACGGGTTCGTTGCTGCACGTCACCTGATCAATAAGGGCTATCCTGTCGATGTCGTTTTCCTCGGCAGGAAAGAAGACCTTTCCGGGGATGCGGGGTCGAATTATACGGCACTGAGCAGGATTACCGATCGAATCCATGAACTGAAGGATGCCGGTTCGTTCGGCACGACGGATATAGCCCTCCGGGAAAAGGGCGTTATCATCGATGCCCTGCTTGGGACAGGCATCAAGGGCGCGGTGAAGGAGCCGTATGCAGGTGCCATACAACTTATCAATGAATCAGCGAATGCCGGGCTGCCTGTTGTTGCAGTGGACATGCCTTCGGGCATAGACGCAGATTCCGGTGCTGCGGATGGTGTTGCTGTTCGGGCACGGAAGACGATTACCTTCGGATTGGCCAAGTTGGGGCTTGTCGTTTATCCCGGTGCCGGGTATGCAGGAGAGGTGGAGGTCGCCGATATTTCGATCCCGTCGAGGCTCATCCGCCAGACCTCTATACCATATACGCTCACAGAATTTGCCGATGTATCGTCCCTTCTGCAGGCGCGGAGCGACGACACAAACAAGGGGAATTACGGCCATGCCCTGGTCGTCGCCGGTTCTGCAGGTAAGAGCGGTGCGGCAATCCTGACTGCAAAGGGCGCGCTGCGGGCGGGCAGCGGCCTGGTGACGCTTGCAGGGCCCGAAGGACTGATGCCGGTGTTTGAAACGACTGTACTCGAGGCGTTGAAAGAGCCGCTGACCGAAACGCTCGGTGGCGGCATAGATAAATCCGCCGTCGCAAAGGCGGAATCGCTCCTGCAGACGAGGGATGTCGTGGCACTCGGACCGGGTATTGGTACGGAAAAAGAGACTGCCCAGTTCGTCGCCGATTTCCTGAAACGGTGCACCCTGCCTGTGGTCATAGATGCCGACGGGATCAATATCATAGCGCAGGATCCCGGACTGCTGCTCGGGCTCAACCATGAAAACATCGTGCTGACGCCGCACCCCGGAGAGTTCGGCAGGCTCATCAAAGCGAATCCGAAAGAGATCAACAAGAACAGGGTGAACCTTTCCATGGACTTTGCAAAGCGGTACAAATGTACTCTCGTATTGAAGGGTGCACGGACCATCGTCGCGGATAAACACGGCGAGGTCTGGATAAACCCGACCGGCAACCCCGGGATGTCGACCGGCGGCATGGGGGATGTACTGACCGGCATCATCGCCGGTTTTATTGCCCTCGGACTGAGTCCGCGCGACGCTGCTGTCGCTGGGGTGTATGTCCATGGTATGGCAGGCGATATCGTGTACGCCTATCACAGGAACAGTGCCATCCTCGCCTCGGACCTCCTTGAGCGCATACCCTACGTCATCTCAAGCCTCACGGAAACCGCAAAATAAGAAGTTCATGATTGGATAGATGCACGTTTCCAGAGAGCGGCCGGCATCCAATTGAGAGGATAAATTCTTGTTCTTTTTGATGTGGTTTGCTATATCGTTTACCGCTTATGTGTTTTACGGAAAATGGGAGGTGTAACGTGAACATAGTGTATAACGACAAGACAGACCTGCTTTACATCAGACTTGACGATAATAAACAGGATGTCGTGAACAAGCGCGTTTCCGAGGACATCGTTCTCGACATTGGTGAGAAAGAAAGAATTGTGGGAATTGAAATTCTCGAAGCATCCAAGCATGTGTCCTTGGACAGGATCTTACCGGTGAAGTATACGGTTGCAAAGGCATAAACAACAAACCTCGTGAATGACTGGTTTCACAAACCTGCCAGAACTTCTGTGTTATCCCGCTTACAGAAGAGGGACGGAAGGGCGTTACTTCCCGTTGTCATTCCGTACTTGATACGGAATCCAGGTTCTTTATAAATAAAAAAGTCTTATTCCATGTGCGATCACACAAAGGTCATCGACTATCTGTTCTAACGGGACAACCCCTTCTTTGAGGCCCTCGGCTTGGAGGTGCCAGCCGTTTACATATAATTTTGCGCTGAAAATACGCTGAATAAATGGGTTTGTACTGAAATTCAACATAAATTCAGCATAAAATCGCCTGTAAAATCAATAACATGATTAAAATATACTGAATTGCTGGATTTGCTGAAATTATTCAGTAAATATTCCGCGTCCCGCTTGCAAGGGCACACAGCCGAAGGATGTGTCGGGGACCAAGTGGCGTTGCATTCTTCGTTCTTTTTTGCGTCATTCCTGCGAAAGCAGGAAACCAGTCCCCAATTCCCCTCTCACAAGAGGGGCAAGAAGTGTGTGAAATGAACGGCCACCTCTTACTCGGAAGAAATCAAAAATCCTCTGTCCAATGGCAGGTTGACAGCTATGTTTTAATTGTGTACATTAGTAGTCACAAGAAAGGGGATGCTGTTTATGACCAAAGCAGGAATCAAAGAAGCCAGGGAACACTTTACGGAATATCTGTCAAAGGTTGAAAAAGGAGAAGAAATCGTCATCACAAAAAGGGCAGAGCCTATAGCGAAAATTACACCGATAAAAAAAAGTGTGAAAAGATCGCTGACGAGTCATAAAAAGTTAAGGAGCTCTATTGTTCCCAAAGGTACCTCATTGTCCCGGATTGTTATGGAGTCGCGAAAGGAATCATCTTATTAATGTCGTCTGTTTACGTTGATACCAGCTCTCTCGTAAAGTACTATTATCCTGAGGCAGAAAGCGACAATATTGAAGCAATCCTCATAAAGGCGGACCGGATCTATATATCTTATATCACTGTAGTAGAGATGGCTTCGGCATTCTCAAAAAAAGTAAGAATGGGTGACCTTGAGAAGGGCATGGCGATTGTACTGTGGAACACATTTCTTGATGATATACAGACTACCAAAATAGACTTACTCCTCATAGAAGAAAGACATTACCTGAAGGCGGCCGATTTTATCAGAGAATTAGGATGGAAGGACGGCATCAAAACACTCGATGCAATTCACCTTTCTGTAGCGCAAAGCCTTCCCGATTCAAAATTCCTTTGTTCGGATAGCGTCCTTTCCAAAGTTGCAAGAAAGATTGGCATTAAACTTGTTTAAATATAAAGGAGGGGCAGGGGATATGATATGAATAACCAACTCCCCACACAGGTAGCCGAACTCATAGAACGGTTCGAGCGAAACGAAGCATCCTATATCTCAAGCCAGTACAACGAAGCCCAGCTCCGCCAGGAATTTATCAACCCCTTCTTCGAGGCCATTGGCTGGGACGTACGCAATATCAACGGCAATGCAGAAGCGTACAAGGACGTCATTCACGAGGATGCGATCAAGATCGGGAGTGCTGTCAAAGCTCCGGATTATTGCTTCAGGATCGGAGGAACAAGGAAGTTTTTCGTCGAAGCAAAGAAACCCTTTGTCAAAATTGATGACAATGCGGATGCGGCCTTCCAATTGCGCAGATACGCTTGGTCTGCCAATCTCCCGCTGAGCATCCTTACCAATTTTAAGGAATTCTCAGTCTATGACTGCCGTCTAAAGCCTTTTAAAAATGACAAAGATCGG
>JAJYLM010000179.1 GCA_021787655.1 bacterium | reverse complement strand
CTTCGTGGTATCGACGGACAATGGGATCCCGACCCGCTTCCTGAGCTCCCGGATGACCGGAATTACCCTCCTCTTTTCTTCTTCCGCGCTGACCGGGGCACTCCCGGGTTTCGTGGATTCTCCGCCGATGTCCAGAAGGTCTGCACCTTCCCCGCACAGCGCCAGCCCGTGTTCGACTGCCGCTTCCGGCGAAAAGTACCGACCGCCGTCGGAAAAAGAATCCGGTGTTACATTGAGGATCCCCATGAGCTTCGGCCTGCCGGAGAAATCCAGCACTGCGGTTCTGCACCTGAACGTTCGGTGCTCCTGGAAAAGGTTGTCCAGTGCGGTGCGCAGTTCGTCTGCAATGGAAGGCAGGCCGAACTGCTGGGATGCAATCTTGTCCGTGATAAGACCGAGCTGCCGGTAGGTGCCCATGAGCAGGGCATCGGAGATGGTGTCCGGCGCCTTGATGACGCTCCACGCCGTTGCAAGCTCGGCACCCGCTGCCAGTGCTTCCTGCTTGAGGATGTTCGCAGCGGGGGCCGAAAGGGACGTTATCCGGAAAGTATAGTACACCGCCTTCCTGTTCATGATCTCTCTGCCCTCGCGGTGGACGGACAGGGCTTCAAGGCGCGCATCTATCTCACGTAGGGAGACAGGACTAACCAGGCAGACCTGTTTCATACGGTTGTTCGTATGCACCGCAGCCTACTGCGGATTGACGATGGCATCGATCTCGTTTGCGTCGAGTATCTCTTTTTCAAGGAGTCTGGTTGCGAACTTGTTCAGAACGTCGAACTTCTTTTTTAAGACGTCCGTGGCATTGTTGAAGCACGTTGTAATGATACTTTTGATCTCGTTGTCGATCTCGACCGCCGTCGACTGGCTGTATTCGTTCTGCCGCCCGACTTCCTTGCCCAAAAACACGAGTTCTTCCTTCTTGCCGAAGGTGATGGGGCCCAGCTTTTCGCTCATGCCCCACTCGCACACCATTTTCCGCGCGAGCTCGGTTGCCTTTTCCAAATCGTTGCTGGCACCGGTGGACGAATCACCCAAAGCAAGCTGTTCTGCCGCCCGCCCGCCCATGAGGACGGTTATCGTGGACAGGATGTGCTGCTTCGAAATGGTGTATTTGTCTTCGGTCGGGAGCTGCAGCGTAAGACCGAGTGCAAGTCCCCGCGGTATGATCGTGACCTTGTGGATGGGATCGGCATTGGGCAGTGATTTTGCAACCAGTGCGTGTCCGGCCTCGTGATAGGCGATAAGTTTCTTTTCCAGGTCACCGATGATCATACTCTTGCGTTCGACGCCCATCAGTATCTTGTCCTTTGCCTCCTCGAATTCCTGCATGGATACCTTTTCCCTGGACTTCTTCGCAGCGAGGATTGCCGCCTCATTCGCGACATTCTCGAGGTCAGCACCGGTTGCACCTGGCAGCCCGCGCGCAATGATGTTGAGGTCGACGTCCGGCTCCAGCGGTATCTTCTTGGTATGGACCTTCAGGACTTCTTCCCGGCCCTTGAGGTCCGGGGAGTGGACGACGATCCGCCGGTCGAACCTGCCGGGTCTGAGCAGTGCAGGGTCGAGTATGTCCGGCCTGTTCGTTGCCGCAATCATGATGACATCTTCGTTCGCGATGAATCCGTCCATTTCCACGAGGAGCTGGTTGAGGGTCTGCTCGCGTTCGTCGTGTCCGCCGCCCAGGCCCGCACCCCGGTATCTGCCGACTGCATCGATTTCATCGATGAATATGATACACGGTGCGCTCTTCTTGGCCTGCATGAACAGGTCCCGGACACGGGCCGCGCCCACGCCGACAAACATTTCGACAAAATCAGAGCCGCTGATACTGAAAAAGGGCACCTTCGCCTCGCCTGCAATTGCCTTGGCAAGCAGGGTCTTTCCCGTTCCCGGGGCACCGATGAGCAAAACGCCCTTGGGAACCCGTCCGCCGAGCCTCGTGAACTTCTGCGGGTTTTTTAAAAACTCGATGACTTCCTGAACCTCGTTCTTCACCTCTTCGATGCCGGCAACATCCTTAAACGTAACGTTCTGGAGTCCTTCGTTCAGCAGTTTTGCCCTGCTCCGTCCGAACGACATGGCCTTTCCTGTACCGGACTGCATCTGCCGGGTAAAGAAAACCCACCACAGTACGAAGATGATGAGGAGCGGCGCCCATGTTATCAGGATGCTTTTCCACAGGGAGTCCTCGTCTTTTGATTTTGCGGTGATGTTCACGTTTTTATCGAGCAGCGTCTTGACGAGGCTGGGATCTTCAGGAGCGTAGGTCTCGAACTTTTGATTGGCGCTGGTTATACCGGATATATCGTTGCCCTTGATCACAACGGACTTTATCTGGCTGCTGTTGACGGACTGTATGAATTCGCTGAAGGTCAGGCTCTTTACCTGCGGTTGTGTCGGCTGGTTGATAAACCGTATGAGAACTATCGTAATGATAAAAATCACGATCCATAGTCCCAGATTCTTGAAAAGACCGCTATATTTGTTGCCTTGTTTTACGGGTTTATTGTTATTGTTTTGTATGTCCATTCGTTACCTCATTACTAGTAAAAGTAAGCAAATTATCCGAAATAATCAATAGGAATCAGCAGATCGTATGCTGAAAGATTCACGGACGCCGGTCACGGAAGGCTGCGGGTATCGAAGACCAGGTATTCCTTGTTCTTGCAGATTCTCAGGTTTCCGGGAAACATGTCGAGCGACAGGGAATTGTCCCCGGTTTTTTTCAGCATGTCCATGATAAAATCAATGTGCTCCCTGCGCGGGTTGTAATAGGTGCCGAGCATATGCCTGACCGCGATCTGGAGGACCATCTTCATCACCGGGGGCTCGCAGGCAGAGAGCTTGTGCAGGTCCAGCGAGACCCTGGTCCCGGTGCTTTCACTGCACACCCGGGTATACGCCTCCAGGGCGATCCTGTTCATGAATCCGTCGATGTCCCTGAGGTCGCCGGACAGGGCAAGGACGTGGTTCAGGAATCCGGGATTGATACCGGTGAGCAGCGGCAGTATCTCATGACGTACCCTGTTCCTGACGTGGTCGGGCAGCTCGTTCGTGCTGTCGAGGACCGAACCGGTGTTGTTCAGCGCCAGGTAGCGCAGGACGTTTTCCCTCGACAGGGCGAGCAGGGGGCGGATGAAAAAATCCCGGACCGGCGGTATCCCGCCCATGCCGCTGACGCCCGTGCCCCGCAGCAAGTTCATCAGCAGGGTCTCGGCGTTGTCGTTCATGGTATGGGCGAGTGCGATGCGTCCGAGTCGCAGGGAAGTCCTGCAGTCCGCGAACTCGGCGTACCGCTTTTCCCGGGCAAGGGCTTCGAGGGACTGTCCTTTCAGCTCCTGCGGTGTCAGTTCGATATCGCGCTTCACGAATTCAAAGTCCAGGGCATCACCGGCGAGTTTTTTTACGAACGCCTCGTCCCTGTCCGACTCTGCGCCGCGCAGGTGATGATTGACATGGATCACAACAGGCTCGAGATGAAGCTGCCGCCGGTAACGTTTCATCAGCAGCGCAAGACACACGGAATCCGGCCCTCCGGAGACACCGATGCCGACGCGGATGGTGCCGTCCGGTTCCGGCAGCATAGCGTGGAGCTGCATGAATCTGAAAAAACGCTCTTCAATGGCCTTTGCAGACATAAGCTTCATAGGTTGACAATAGAATGCACGAGAACCCCGGAAATTTCAAGGG
>JAJYLM010000029.1 GCA_021787655.1 bacterium | reverse complement strand
GTTGAACTCTGTCATAGTGCCTCCGGTTTTATTTAATTGCATAGTCTTTCGGGAATTGCACGTTGAACAGAATATTCATATAGTATTTGAATATTTCATGCAACAATGCTATCTTTTTTTTCTCCTAAGGAGAGGTGTCCGAGTGGTTGAAGGAGCACGCCTGGCCACCGCCTTCGGCGGGGTTCCGCTAGAAGCGGAAAGAGCTTAGCGAGCATGTATTATATTTATGTTTTATATACTCTTTAAGAAAGAGTTTAAACAGGTAAATTAGCTTTAACGATTGATCCATTAAGGAGAGGTGTCCGAGTGGTTGAAGGAGCACGCCTGGAGAGCGTGTGTTCCGAGCAATCGGAACCGTGGGTTCGAATCCCACCCTCTCCGTATTCTTGCCTGAAGGATTCGAACGCCCCTGAACGCCGACCGAATAGGGAGGAAGAGCCGCCTCGCTGGGGCGGCGTCAGTGAAGGGGCCGGACCTGAAGTTGAGGAGCGGGGTTGCACAGCGACGAAACTGAAGGCGAATCCCACCCTCTCCGTATTTTTGTGTGGGATGAGAACGCCCCTGAACGCCGACCGATGCACCTTATTTTCAGAACCACAGATACTTGAACTATTGGGGAATACCCCTATACTAGGATTATGGAGATCATTTATATAACAGATGTTCACGGTGCACGTGCCCATATGGAAAAACTTCTGGAGGTCACGTTTGCTGATCTCTACATTGTCAGCGGCGATCTTATTTACTCACCCTTTTATTCACCTACCACGGGCATGAGATACCTCGAGCTGCAGGAGATGTTTCATCTGATGCGGCAAAAAGAGGCACCCGGTATGGCCATAGAAGACTACGTGCGCTCACGCCTGGGCGACGGACTGCCGGAGGCGGTCAGAAGCAAGGCTGAAGAATTCCTCAAGCTGTCAGACAGGGCACTGAGCGTCATGAAAGAAAAATACAAGAAGATGGAAACCCTGTTTTCCATGGTAAGAAAGGCGCCCATCATCGTCCTGCCCGGAAACTACGACATGGATCTGTCATCGACCGCACTTTCGGAAAGACAGATCCACAAAAAGGTCATAGAGATTGACGGACTGAAGATAGCAGGTTACGGCGGGGCAAATATGAGAACAGCCGGTATACCCGAACAGGGTATGGTTAAATTTATAGAGTCGAACAGCTCTTCAGAGCCGTACGATTTCTTTTCGCAGGCAAAGCCCGACATACTGGTGTGTCATCAGCCCCCATACGGCCACCTGGACCATATAGCATCGTTCGGTTCCATCGGAAGCCTCGGCATCGCACGGGCAATAGAAGAATCCTCCCCTCTCGTCGTACTGAGCGGCCATATTCATGAGGACTTCGGCTGCATCTATGACAATAAGACATTTTTCATCAATTCGTCGAACTTCGGGGCCGTCGAAACCATCGAGGGAAAGTTTATGGACGGTGGATACTACGCCAAGATATCGATAGAGAACAAAACCGTTCAGAAGGTTGTCCTGAAACGTGTTGAAGAATACAGGCCCTACGACATTGTGGATTTCATACCCGACGGCAATAAACTAAAACAGGTGGTCCTCGACGAACCGCGGTATAAAGACCTCCAGCACAATGTTCACGATAAACTGTCCCGCGCCGTTCCTGTAACTCATGTCGAGGAGATAAAGCTTTTCAACGCTGTGAAGCATTTTTTCCGTCATTACGAATCCCGTGAAACAAACGAACGGATAAAATTCCTGAAGAAAGTTGCCTTGATGATGGAGGAAAAGGGAACTCCCATTGCGTTTGATCTTGTCGGTTCGACGCTGTTTGGAATGGCAGAAAAGGGATCGGACATCGATATCGTTGTTTACTATATCGATGCACCTTCGAGTAACGATGCTGATACGCACATCGAGGAAAAGATAGAAGAATTCAGCAGTATCCTCAAAAAACTCGGCAGCGACGAATTCCCGGTCGAGATCGTTGATGCGATCAATCTGAAGGACGTGGAACAGGCTATTCTCGAGGAAAACTTCCAGTCAACGGTAACCGGGAGGTTCATATTTTACCGGGCCATATGCCGGCCCGTCCATCACCGTCTGATCCGAAGTTATGAGGCCCTGCTCGACAGCAAGGAAGCGTATCGCAAAGAAATGGAAGCATCCATGAGAGACGTGATCAACACGCTGGTAAAAACATCCAGGCATTTTGAATCATTCAGAAAATACGAAGCACGGCTGATCGACCTTAATATCCCTATCCCCCAGCCGATACGGAAAAGGCTTAAACAATATTTCCAGATGGAGGAATAACCGGTCCTTGGAGAAGTTCTATGAGCTCGGACCTGGTCAGTTTCTTCAGGAGAGCTTCATCGCTCTCCACGATGCTGTTCATCAGTGACGATTTACGCTGAATGATGGTATCGATTTTTTCCTCGAGTGTCCCGCGGGTAATGAGTTTGAAAACCTGGACGCTTTTTTTCTGCCCTATCCGGTGAACCCGGTCCGTTGCCTGATCTTCCCTCGCAGCGTTCCACCACCGGTCGTAGTGGATAACCACAGAAGCGGACGTCAGATCGATACCCAGTCCTCCTGCAAGAAGACTGCCGACGAACACCCTGCACCCGGGATCTTCCTGAAACTTCCCTATCACGTCTGCGCGGTTGCGTGTCGATCCGCGAAGGGATGCAACGGTGATGTGTTTTGACGTCAGCCATTGCTCTATCAGCGAGAGCATGCCGAGGTACTGGCTGAACACGACGATTTTTTCACCGGAATCTATGGCTTCGGTCATGAGCTCTTTGAACAATTCAAATTTTGCAGACGATGCAGACGGTGTATTCGACCGGGAAACCAGTACGGGATGATCGCAGAGCCGTTTGAGTTTTGTTATCAGCGCGAATATATGAAGGTAATCGACCGGTTTCGATGTATCGTTCAGTTTCTTTATCAGTGTTTTCCCCCCTGTCTCCGCAAACCTTTTATAGAGGGCTACCTGGTGCTGGGTCAGCGTGCAGTACCGAACATCCTCGACCTTGGGTGGCAGGTCATTGAGCACATCCGACTTCAATCTCCTCAATTTGAAAGGATGGATGACCTTCTTCAGTATCTGTATCTTGCCGGTATCATTGTACTTCGTGACGGGAATCTCGTAATCCTGCACGAACTTTTTGAGAGACCCGAGATATCCGGGCATTAAAAAGTCGAAGATCGCCCATAGTTCCGTAAGCCTGTTTTCGATAGGTGTACCGGTCAGCGCAAGCCGGTGGCGCGCTTTCAGGAGCTTGCACGATGTATACGCCTTTGTCGTGTAATTTTTTATCTTCTGTGCCTCATCGAGCACCACATATTCCCACTGTTGTTGTGACAATATATCGATATCGCGCACCAGGACCGAATACGTGGTCAACACCACGTGATACGGCGTGCGTGCATCAAGCGACCTGGTTTTGTCGTAATACCTGTTCACCGATATCCACGGGACGTATTCCCGCAGCTTTGATTCCCAGTGATCCATCACGGACGTCGGAGCAACGACTATAGTCGGCAGGGAGGCACCATTGCCGTAGATCGTGGAGAACAGGGCCATGGTCTGATGCGTCTTACCAAGCCCCATTTCATCGGCGAGTACGCCATTAAACTGGTTATCGTATAAATAGTAGAGCCAGTCATAGCCCGCCTTCTGGTAGTCCCTGAGCTGCCCATGCATATCGTGAGGCAGCGGAGCACTGCCGGAATCAGTCACGCGGTTTAAAACGGAATAAAAACTCTCCACCGAGGGAGGCTCCTCCAGGAGAACGCCGTCTCCCAGTTCTGCCCGTACTTTCGCATAGGAAAGTCTGGATACCTTGATCCTTCCATTCTCGTGCGTTCCAGCTCCATCCCATCGTTTCACGACATCATCAGACAGATGAACCCAGTCATTGCCTTTTCTTATAAACCCATGTTCCCCGTTCCGGCTTTTTATATCGTCCATACCCAGCGATATACCGCCCGTTTCATAATATGGTGCAAGATAGAGCCAGTCACCAGCTTCCTCGACACGAACAGTGCTGAGCTTCGGCACCGGCAGTATCCGCGTATTTTTCACCTGTTCTGACGGCAGAAAGCCTTTTTTGTGTCCCAGTACCGGCATTGAATAGGTAAAAAAATCGATAATGTCCGTTCCGGCATACAGAAGAGGCTTTTGTCCGTTAAAAAAGGGCTCCAATTCTTCGGGCATCTGTTCTACCATGATGTACGTACCGCCGGACCACAGCCATGTATCATTCACCCGCACATACCCCGGATCATCCCGCGGTGTAAACGTTTGGTTCTCCTGTTCATCCTTTATTTTGTACCCCGGCGTGATGATCAATCGTTCCCCTTCATCATACTCTGCCCGCAGTGCATACGAGACCTTGTGCTTCAGGAAACGCACCCTGGCAGCCTGTTCGGAAAAATTGATGTTTGCCATTGATCGAAGTCTCTGCAACATCTCCGGACTCTCAGAGGCGGGCACGACCAGAACGGCGGTTCGCTCATTTTTTCCGGAGTGCAGTGTAATCTTTATTTTTGGCCCGTTGTCATCGAGGTCCACAGACGTCTGCAAAGGTTCCGAGAGGGAAAACCATGAAGATAAAACACCGGATAAGGGACTCGCGGAGATTCCGTCGTCTTGCCGGGAGTTCTGCACAGCAGGTTCTCTGCTATCAAGGGAAAAATCATAATTCCCGGAATCTCTCTGATGAATCCAGGTGAGCAATACGGCAACGATATGCTTGCAGACCCATCCCCATCTGGACGAGTATGGACAGGTGCAACTCATGCCTGCGATACTGCCGTCTGATTCGACAATATGCACCTGATAAGGATAGTGAGCTGTTCCCCGAATCGATGCCGTGATCGTATAGTCGCTTCTGTTGAACGTCAGCACCGAATTTCGCCTGAAATACTGGTATCCCCGCTGCCATATTTCCCGCGTCACCACTTTCTGGATATGTTCCTGTGTTACGGTTTTCAAGGTAGAAGCTATCATAGCAAATACTACATGCTATCATGATTACAAGAGATGTCAAATGACGTACGGGTTCGCTTCGGGACACGCAGGCGCAAACACTACTGCCGGGTTTCTTCTCCCAAGGGATTGACATAGATCGGAAGTCTGGAAAACTGATCGAGAACTACTTCGGCATTGGCACCGCTGAGTTCTTCGTACCGGGCCGGTCCCGTCGCAACTCCGATAAAGCGAATACCGGCCTGGGCCGCCGCCTGAGCATCAATTAAAGAATCACCGATATAAACGACGTCGTCCTTCGGCAGTCCGAATCCGGATAGTATCGTTTCGATCGTATCCGGATACGGTTTACTTCTTAACCCATCCCCGATACCGACGACCTGCCTGAAGTATTTTCCAATTCCCAGATGTTCCAGGAGCGATCGGGAATATTTTCCGAGTTTATTGGTTGAAACGCCCAACAAATACCCCTCGTTATACAGCTGTCTGATGACCTCTTCCACACCGTGCAACAGGGTCGTTTTTTTGAGATAAATTTCCTGGTAGTGAGACCGGAATATTTCCACGGCATGAACCGGGTCGGCGACACCGTCGATTGTGCGCATGACATCTTCAAGCGGCAGCCCGATTGTTTTCATGACGTCCCCGTAGGAATACTGCCTGAGGCCGAGCGCGTCCATCGTAACATTGAAACTTTCGTAGATCGCAGAAAACGAATCGATCAGGGTGCCGTCGAGATCGAAAATGACGCCCCGGTACTGCCTGCTCATTTTTTTGACGATATCCCCATAATCATCATACCGGAACGATGGTATTTTATGTTCATCACAGTACGATTTCAGCATCGAACGGGCAAAAACAACATCAACCTCGGGTACTGCATCAATATCCGAATATCCATTTCCAATATAGATAATCCTGTCGAAATAAGGCCGCAAGGCTTTTATGATCTTTTTTTTACAGACTCCGGAAAATGAGCATTCACTGTCCTGAAAAGGAAAATCCATGAAAACTTTATTACCATTGTCGCGCATGGTATTGGCAAATATGCAGAGACCATCCTCTATCCCATGCTTCCGGAGGGTTTCTTCAATCAGGAGATCGAATCCGTCGCTGACGATAACGTGGACAATCTCGCTGCGGTTTACATAGTCAAGGAAGGGAACAAAGTGTTCATCGATAACTGCATGGTTCACGTAGAAATCCCTGATAACCCCGAACGACAGACCCTCAATGTCAAGAATTGATCGGTAGACATCCGGGGCACTCAGGCTGTTCCTGAAAAATTTATCTTTCAGGTCTGCATAATTCTCTATTACTTTGCCGAATTCTTCCCCGAGATCTTTTCTATTAATGGTACCGTCAAAATCGCTTACGACGAGTATTTTTTTCATAATCCGGGGCTGTTCGTCCCCTTACTCAGGCGCTTCCATAGCTGTGCAGGCCGGAGAGCACGAGGTTGACGCCGAGATAGGTAAACAGCACAAAAGCAAATCCTACGATTGCGAAAATTGCTGCCGCCCTGCCGTGCCAGCCCCAGGAATATCTCAGGTGCAGGTAAACGACATATATCAGAAAGGTGATGAGCGACCATGTTTCCTTCGGATCCCAGCTCCAGTACCGCCCCCACGCATAATCAGCCCATGCTGCACCGGTAATGATACCGATTGCCAGTAGAATTTCACCGACGATGATAAGTTTATAGCTCATATCATCGAGTACCTTTGTTGACGGCAGGTATGCCAGAACTTTTCCGTTCGTATGTCTGGTATACCAATCGCTTATCAGGTAGAACACCGAAGCACCAAATGCAAGTGCAAAAAAAGCATAACCGAAGAAACTGGTAATAACATGAAAGACGAGCCAGTTGCTCTTCAGGGCAGGCACGAGGGGCTCGATTCTGCTGTTCACATCCGGTGAAAATGATGCATACGCCATAAATATAAACGCCGTCAGCGATACCGGAAACCCGAGTTTTCTGATCTTATATTTGAGATCCACGATGATATAGGTCAGGGCTATCGTCCATGACAGAAAAATCAGGGACTCATAGAGATTGGTTATCGGAATGTGCCCGTAATCAAGATGATAGGATTCAACCCATCGTGCGGCCAATCCGACGGTCTCGATCAGAAATGCACCCACGAAAACCACGAACCCTGCAATATCAAGGAATTTCTTCTTGAAAACGAGCCCGAACAGATAAAAGAACATTGCTGCAACATACACGAATGTCGCTATGCCCAGCAGCAACGTATTCGTCTGGTGACCGATATGTATCATATGTTTACCCCTTTCTTGATCTCCTGAACAATTTTTTCGAATTCCATTTCAAAGGAATATTTATTTCTGTCGGCAACACCGGCAATAACGAATGTATGGTTTGACGCATCGTCCGGAATAAATATCCATATCCTGCGGCGGTAACTGAAGAACGACATGATGAGCCCGAGGATCAGCACGATTGCTCCGGTGGCAACATAGGGGACACCGGGGTCTTTGGCAACCTGAAGTCCTGTATAAAAGCTTTCGTCTGCTTTGATAAACCTGATTTTATACCCATCAACCCGCTCGGCACCATGGAAATCAGGATATTTCTGGAGATAGATACCGGTATTTATCAGCTTGGTTCCCTTATAGACGCCCAGCAGGACAGTCGGACCGAAACCTTGATAATTCTGGGCGTAATCAAGCACTGCAATGGATGTGTCATCCCCAACATGGTACATCTGATTCAAATTCAGAGAGATATCATTTTCTCTGGTTTGAGCGTCTGTTAAGGAAAGGGTAAAATCACTTGCTCCTGCCTGACCGTAGGATGCCTGGTATATGGTAATGCCTTTATATTTCAAAGGCTTGTTTACATCAATCACCTTTCTTGCCACAAGCGTACCATCCGACAATATGCTGAGATCGCTCTTGTATGCCTTTGGAATGCCGGAATTATAAAACTCAACGTTAAAGGTATTGCACTTGATGGAAAACGGCAGCACAATCTTATTGTTGCCCCGTACTGTCCTCACGATATTAGAACTCTCGCCCGGCACGAGATTCAGGTAACTGTCGAACCCGAAGAACGAACCAACCAGCACGCCGATGAAGATAATGATCAGACTGATGTGCGTGACGTACGGTCCGAACCGTGCAATACGACCTTTTTCGAGATAGAGGAAATCCCCTTCTTTTGAATCGTCACGGATCGGGTTTTTATAAATTTCTTTTAATTTTTGCTGCAGGTTCTTGATCAGGGTTTCTCTGCTTCCGGTATAGGGAATGGTGTCCTTTTCTTTGAAGGCATGTAATTGCTCGACCGGCAGCTTCAGTTTTGGATTGGAAAACATCTTGAAAATGGCCGGCAGCCTCTCCCAGGTACAGACGATGACATTGACGATAAACATCATCAGCAAAAGCTCGAACCACCATGAATGATACATATCGAAGAGGTCGAAAGCGTTCATGATATGGAACACAGTCATGCCGTAGTGTTTCATGTAGAGTTCATCCGGAAGCCCCTGCTGTACAACCGTACCGATAATGGCCGTTGCAATGATAATCAATATCAGTACAATAGCCAGCTTAACGGAACTAAAGAATCTCCAAATTTTGTCGATTATTTTATCCATTGCGTTTTTCTCTTTTCTCTTCTGTAATAGTAAACAAATTTCCCCCTCTTCACTCTAACACGAATGAAAATCTATACAGCGAGTTTTGAATTGTCAATTAAAAAGATTACAAAAGAAGAGAGGGGTGGTGCAGACCTCCGGAGGGGACCGAGATCTGCACCGTTTTTTAGTTGCGGAGGGGTTTATTATTCATCAACATGTACTGTATTCTGTCCTGCGTCTTCTGTTCACCGCACAGGCTGAGAAATGCTTCTTTTTCAAGATCGAGCAGTCTCTGCTCATCGATGATTGTTCCCGGTGTCACATCTCCGCCGCCGATGACGTTGATCAGCTTGTCCGCTATGAATTCGTCGTATTCGCTGATGTAACCGCCGAGCCTCAGGTTACGTGCACCAAGTCTCAGCGTTGCGATTGCTTCTCTTCCCGCGACAACGATATCCGTTCTCGGCCGTACTGGCTTGAAGCCCTCTTTCACCATTGCAAGAACAGTCTGTTTTGCATCATAGATAAGGTTTTCTTTATTGAGCGTAATCTGATCCGCCGGCTTCAGGAACCCGTAGAGTTCGACTGCTTCCTTGGCACTCATGGAAACCTTCGCCATGCCGATCGTTTCGAATGTATGAATGGCAGCCTTGACAGGGTCAGGCTTCACGACGTTCTCGCCGAGTGCCCTCAAATACAGCTCTTTCGTACCGCCGCCTGCAGGGATTACGCCGACACCAACCTCGACGAGCCCCATGTACAGTTCAGCGTATGCACGTATCTTATGGGTATGCATGCTGACTTCGCATCCGCCGCCAAGCGTCATACCAAAGGGAGCTGAGACAATGGGTTTTGACGCATATTTCATTCTCATATTGGCATTGTGCAGCCCATCGATCGCACCTTCCAGCAACTTCCATTCTTTATTCTGTGCTGCCATGAGGATTAAAAAGATGTTCGCTCCTACACTGAAGTTTTCTCCCTCGTTTCCCAGGACCATACCGACGATGTCCCGCCGGGACTCCAGCATATCGACACCGTTATTGATCATGGCTACCAGGTCGTCGTCTATGGCGTTCATCTTGGAAATGAATTCCACGCAGATAACGCCGTCGCCGATGTCGATGAGGCGGGCACTCCCGTTCTCCTTCAGAATAGCGCCCTTCTTCTTCAGGCTTTCCAATGATATGCTGTTGTTTCTTCTGACAATGGGCAGATAGGTGCCTGTCTTGAAGTCGAAGTAATACTTCTCCCCTTTCATATCCAGATAAAACCTGCCATATCCTTTCTCCATGACCTTCTTGACATTGTCCGGTACCGTGATGCCTTCCTTCTCCATCCGTGCGATGGAGCTGCTCAGGCCGATGGCGTCCCATGTCTCGAACGGTCCGAGAGCCCAGTTAAATCCCCACTTCATGGCATTATCAATATTGACGATGTCGTCGGCAATCTCCGGAATCCTGTTCGCTGCATACACCAGGGTGTCCTTCGTTACCTTCCAGGCAAATTGTGCAGCTCTGTCGTCTGCCGATGCAAGCACCTTGATCTTCTCTTCCGGAGTCTCCGCATTCTTCGCCATGGCGAGAGAATCGAACTTGTACTTCTGCGAATCTTTGTACTCCATGGTGTTATAATCGAGCACCAGCTTCTTCCTGCCCTTTTCGTCTTTTATCTTCTTATAGAATCCCTGGCCTGATTTATCCCCGAGCCATCCTTGTTTCACCATTTTTTCGACGAATGCCGGAACCTTGAAGACGTCGCGTTTCTCGTCGTTGGGCGTATTTTCATAAACATTGTTTGATACGTGGTACAGCGTATCAAGACCGACAAGGTCACCGGTACCAAAGGCCGCGCTCCCGGGCCTGCCCATGGGCCTGCCGACGATTGCATCGACCTCGTCGATACCGTACTTGTCATCGACCATGACCTTCATCGTGTCAAGCATGGAAAACACACCGACCCGGTTTGCGATAAAGTTCGGCGTGTCTTTCCCGAAAACGACGCCCTTGCCTAAAATATTTTCTGCAAAATCCTGCATGAAGGCGACCATCTCGGTTTTTGTATCGTCACCGACGATGAATTCGAGGAGCTTCATATACCGTACAGGGTTAAAGAAATGCGTGATCATGAAATTTTCTTTGAAGTCCTTGGTTCTTCCCTCGGCCATATCCTTGAGTTTTATCCCCGACGTGTTGGAACTTATGATGGAGCCCTGCTTCCTGAATTTGTCCACCTGCTCGAACACCTTTTTCTTGATATCAAGTCTCTCTGTAACGACCTCTATCACCCAGTCGGACTGGCTGATGACATCAAGATTGTCTTCCATGTTGCCGGGCGTAATGTAGGAAAGGTCTTTCTGCGAATAGATCAGCGCAGGCTTTCCCTTCCTGATGTGTTCGATACCGGCGAGTGCAAGCCTGTTCCTGACCTGCGGGTCCTTGAGCGTCAATCCTGCCTTTTTTTCATCTTCGGTGAGTTCCCTGGGCACAATATCGAGGATGTAGGACGGTATTCCTGCATTTGCAAGATGTGCGGCAATACCCGAGCCCATAACTCCCGAACCGATGATCGTTACTCTCTTTATCTGGTAGCTCATAAATAATTCCTCCTGTGAATTTACCGTTCAATAATGGTGGCTATACCCTGACCGCCGCCGATACACATCGTGCCAAGACCCACATTCAGGTTCCGTTTTATCATTTCGTACAGCAAGGTCGTCAGAATCCTGACACCGGAAATACCGAGCGGGTGCCCCAAAGCGATGGCACCGCCGTTGACGTTGACGATATCCGGGTTGATGCCGAGTTCTTCGATACTGGCAATCGACTGCGATGCAAACGCCTCGTTGATCTCAAAAAGCTGGATGTCCTTGACCGTCATCTTCGCCCTCTCGAGAATGCGCCGCGTTGCGTAGATAGGACCGAGCCCCATGACTTCGGGTTCCAGTGCCCTGACAGCGGTTGCGCGGACCTTTGCAAGGGGTTTGATGCCCAGTTCCTTTGCCTTTGCCGAAGACATCAGTACCATGACGCTGGCACCGTCATTCGTCGGCGAGGAATTGCCTGCCGTTACCCTGCCCTTCGCCCGGAACACAGGTTTTAATTTCCCCAGTGCCTCAACGGTCGTGTCCGCCCTCGGACAATCGTCTTTATCAACAAGCATCCATCCCTCAGGGACAGTACCGCCGTTGTACAACTCGATGTCACCGGTTGCCTTGTTGACGATCACCTGGGCCATCTCATCCTTGAATCTTCCGGAATCCTGCGCAGCAACGGCCTTTTTGTGGGAATTATATGAAAACTTATCGAGTGCCTCTCTGCTGAGATCGTACTTCTTCTCATACCGGTCGATGACGTTCTCCGCAGTTTCACCCATGGAAACGTAGACGTTCGGCAGCGTCGACCCGTCCTGAACAAATTTGATATTCGGGGCAGGCTTGTTACTGGTCATCGGTATCATGCTCATGCTCTCGGTGCCTCCGACGACATATGCGTCACCGGCTCCGCCCATGATCTCGTAGGCAGCTTTATGAAGTGCAGTCATTGCCGAACCGCAGAATCTGTTGATCGTGGTCCCCGGAACTTCTATCGGCAGGCCTGCAAGGATGCCGGCGACCCTCGCCACGTTCATGCCCTCTTCCGCCTCCGGGAATGCAGAACCACAGATAACGTCTTCTATTATTTTGTGATCGAATTCAGGCAATCTCTTCAGTGCGGCTTTAATTGCAGTTGCAAACAAATCATCGGGCCTTGTTTTTACAAACGAGCCTTTTTTTGCCCTGCCAATCGGCAGCCTTACTGCTGACACTATCACGGCATCTCTTCCACTGTCCTTCATACCTACCTCCATAATGAATGATTATTCATTCATAGAAAACCACAGCATTGTATACAAGTCAAGATATATTTTTAAATATTGTTTTTCAGGAAACAGGCTGTTCAGACCCGCTGCTCTTCGCGGGGAAATGTCCCCGGAAGACAAGAGGGTAAACGATGGCCGTGTCGAGCGCACCGGCAACGATATCAAGGAAGTAGTGCTGCTTGACGAACAGCGTGGACACGGAGATCAGACAGGCTATCAGGATGAAGAATATTCCGAGACGCCTGTTGTACCGGTAAAATATCAGGGCAACGAGCAGTGAGTTTGCAACGTGCAGGCTCGGGAAGACGTTGAATCCCGGGTCGATCCTGTAGATGATTCCGACCGCTTTCGTGCTCAGGGTCCCGGGGACAACCGCGGGCCGTATCATTTTTACCGGGAATGAAAGGAATACGATAAACGCCAGGACAAATTCGAGCAGGTATGCGCCGGCAACACGCCTGAAGGTGTCGATATTGTTCAGCAGAAAGAGCGGCATAAAACAAAACGGATAGTACAGCAGATAGACCCAGACCCATTCCGGCGTAAACGGGACGGATCGATCGATGACAGTGGTCAGGCTGTAAAACTGTATTCCTTCTTTCCACAGCAGGTGGTTGTGCCAGTCAACAGAATAAAACCCGAATGACAGAAAGGTTACGAGAAACAGGGCTATGATGATCTTTTCGTGTTTCAGGTAACTGTGGATGACTTCCGATCGTAACCCCTGCTCCGCTCTCCGGTTAACGCTCATAGCTTATTGCAAAGCCGGCATCGTAAATGTATCCCTTGCTCTCATATCCGGGATACCCGGGGTTCTGAATACCGGCGGTATTCGGATCTGCGTCGACTGCTATTGCTTTATAGGTCTTCCGGTCGCCCAGGATAATCCCCTGAAAATCGACGGTAAAATGAATATGTCCCTCTTCGTACGGCATGATGTAGCTCACGCCGGTGGAAAGTACGTTCTTGACATTGTCGACGTAGTTCGTCATCCTCATCTGCGGCGGAACGGGGGTCGGGATATACTCATAGCCGCCCATCAGGCAGACCGTTTCCACGGGTTTGTATGCAACCCCCAGCTTCGGGACATAGATGTCATTGAATCCCTGCCCGGTGTACGTAACGCCGGTCGAAGGGTCGGTATAAGATTCATTCTGCGGCCTGACATCATGATTGTCTATATAGCTCGAATACCCGACCCAGGTTATGTCCCCGTTCAACTCGAGGTTTTCCAGCGGCTTGTACATAACCCCGAGCGAGGCATGTGCCGGTGAATAGAATAAGATCGTGTTGATGGTTTGCGTAAAGTTGCCCGCTATAGGCAATCCCTGCACACCATTCAGGTGAACGAAGGCCGCGCCGACGATCGGAAAATCATCCGCACTCATATAAGAAAAACCAACCTTAAAACGATTGGAGGGGTGGAACAGTATGCCGACGTTGGCCACATAGGTATACTGCTGGGTATTGCTCAGATTCATATACCATATCGACTGGTTATTGACGGTGGGAAAGTATTCGTGCGAATACGTCATCGATTTTATGAACAGTGAAATCCCTCCCCCGATGGACAAAAAGGGCAGGACCCTGAACGCAAGAGTCGGAAGAATGACCTGCTGCTCCGTGGTATTCTCGAGGAATTCGAAGTACAGCTTATTGGTAAGAAAGGCTTCGCTCGGATCTGCGTAATGGGTGATCTGCTGCTGCGTATCTCCTAACGGTGTATAGAACGATATACCAACATGGATAAAATCCGCTATAAACGTATGCGTCATCCCTACGGAAATACCTTCAATATCCTTATTGTCATTATTTTGAAGGCCGTTACCAAAAGGTTTTACCGAGAGATGATTAACCGCAACAAGAAAGTTCACTCCCTCGGATTCCTTGGTCTGGGTGATCCCTGCAGGATTGTAATACGTGGCGGTCCAGTCATCTGCCGAGCCTGTCCGTGCGTTGCCCATGGCAATGCCTGTTGCGTCGACACCGAACATGTCAAAAACACTCGCGTGCGCAAAACCACTCAGCAGAAACAATAATCCGGCTGTAAAAACAAGAACCTTTTTTCTCATGGTCATCATCCTTTCTCTTCGTTTTGCAGACCTCTGTCCCACAGAGAATCTTGCCGAATTGCAGCGCAGTACATTGATTTTTTTAAACATAGACCAACCAATCCATCGTTGTCAAACAAACACACTGACGGCTGCCAACGGAGTTATTGTCAACCGGCTTTTTTTCACCTATCCTTCTTCATGCCTATGCTGAAAATCGGTACCATACTATTAAAGCATCACGCTGTCATGGCCCCCCTCGCAGGTTATACGGACAGTCCGTTCAGGCGCCTCGTCTGCGGGATGGGGTCCGGTCTTGTTTCGACAGAGCTCATCAGTGCAGAAGCGCTCGTCCACAACAACCAGAAGACCATGATGCTGATGGCCCATACCACACAGGAAAAGCCGTTTGCCGTGCAGCTGCTGGGCAATAATACAGACGCCCTCGTACGGGCATCACAGATCGCAATCGGCAGCGGGGCCGACATCATCGATCTGAACCTTGGCTGTCCTGCCCGCAACGTGGTGGCAAACGGCTCCGGTGCAGCCCTGCTCAGAACACCGGAACGCATCCGGGAGATCATCAGAGAAATGCGGGCTGCGATACCGGTTCCGTTCACCGTCAAAACAAGGCTGGGATGGGATGAAACCTCGAAAAACATCCTGCAGATCGTCGACATTGCAAACGAACAGGGCGTCGATGCGCTCGCAATACACCTGAGAACCAGACAGCAGTGGTTCAAAAAGGGGATCGACCTGCAAAGTCTTGCCGATGCCGTAAAACTATCGAAGATTCCCATCATCGGCAACGGCGATATCCTGACCCCGGACGACGCCCGTACCATGCTGGAAGCATCGGGATGTGCCGGTGTTATGATTGGCAGAGGAGCGATCGGGAATCCCTGGATCTTTCAGATGATCGTTGACTCCCAGCAAAAAGGGGAATACCGTGTACCATCCCTCCAGGACGTCAGGGATGTTATGATAAAGCACGTACGCATGATGCATGAGTTTTACGGAGAGCCGAAGGGTGTCAAACTATTCCGCAAACACCTGGTCCATTATTCCCGGGGAGGGCCGGTATCGCCCCTGACCGGTGCACGCTACAGTGCTGATTTCAGGGCAAAGGCCGTGACCACCGAAGGCCTCGAGCCGCTCGTCGAGCTGATCAACGCTTACTTCGATCATTTAGGAAAATAGCGTGTATCGGACCAAGGCCCTCATATTTTCCAGGAATGAACCGCCGGCGATCCTGCTGAAAGCGATACGGAAAAACGGGCTGCATTCCCGTGTCGTAAAAACAATGAAACTTGCTTTCGATCTGATCCATAAAAAAACGTACCGTTTGATCTTTATCGATATGACAGGACTCACCATCGACATGGAAGAATCGATCGACAGGATCTCGAAGATAAAGAATGACACGGTCATTACCGGCATTATTCCAAGAAACAAAGGGATCCTCTCCACCAGGCTGATCAACAACGGTATCTTCGATGTTCTCCAGAAACCGCTGAACCCTGTACTTGTCGAATCCTCCCTCAAGCGGTCGCTGTACGTGCTGAAACTCCAGAGGGACCTGAACCTGCAGGAAGAAGCCAGGCCCGGGGCCGCAAGAAAACCGGTCCAGCAGATCTCGGACGCAGATATAGACAACCTCGGCCTCGATGTGCTTATCAAGAAAAAACTGTCCATCCTGTTCTCGAGGGGCTCCCATAAAAAAATCGTGAACCTGTACTCGCTGATCATGCCCATCATAGAAAAATCATGTATAGAAACGGCCCTGCAGCTTTCGGACAACAACCAGATAAGGGCATCGCTGCTGCTGGGCATCAACAGGAACACCCTCAAAACAAAAATGACGAAACTGGGCATCAGACGGCAATGAGAAAGAACGGCCTCATCATCGCGGGATTCGACCCGTCAGCCGGTGCCGGGCTTCTGATGGATATCAAGGTCTTTTCAGCGATCGGTGTCTACGCGTTTGCAGTCCCGACAGCCCTCGTCGAAGAAAACACGGACATGGTTCATGGAATGACCGGGATAAAGCCGTCTGTCCTGAAGGGACAGATCGATATCCTTCTCGATCATGCCCCTGTCGCCGGCGTAAAAATCGGCATGCTCTGCGACAAGAGCACTGCACGGCTGGTCGGGAAAATCCTGTCCAGCCGGCGCCTGACCAATATCGTCCTCGATCCGGTCCTCGTGTCCTCAAGCGGCGATCCGCTGCTCAGGGGCAGCCGGAAGGACAGCATCCATGAACTGCTGCCCCTGTGCACCGTCGTAACACCGAACATACCGGAGGCATCCGTCCTGTCGGGAATAACCATTCGCACGAGGAACGACATGCTCCGGGCTGCGCAATACTTCATGAGCCGGGGTACTGCAGCTGTGGTCATCAAGGGCGGACATTTTTCAGAAAAGGGACTGGATCTTTATATGGACCGCAGACGGCATGTCTTCCTGAAGGCACACCCGCTCCACAAAGACGTGCACGGGACCGGATGCATCCTGTCGTCGGCCATCACGGCATACCTTATCGATGGCTATGACACGCTGGACGCTGTCAGAAAAGCCAAGCACTTTGCATACAGTGCACTGCGGTACAGCCGTCCCGTGTCCCCTTCCCTGCACCGATCCGTCGCATCGCCCGGTGTGATCCGTCAGGCGAACGATTAAACGAACCATGGCTCACCCGATCATCCCCGTCGTTGTTTTGACCGTTGTTTTCATCTTCATCGCTGTCCGTCAGATCGGCACCATCCGCCTCGAAATCTGGCAGATCATGCTGCTGGGCGCTCTTGCCGTCCTCCTGACAAAGAGCATTTCCGTTCAATCCGCATACCGGGCAATCGACGCGCATGTCCTCCTCTTCCTGTTCGGTATGTTCGTCATCGGGCGCGCGCTTGAGGAGAGCGGCGAGGTCGAACATATCTCCTCGATGATATTCAGACAGGTCCGCTCGGTCGATGCCCTTATCGTCAGAATACTGCTCTTCATGGGATTCGCTTCGGCGTTTTTCATGAACGACACGATCGCCATCATCGGCACTCCGCTCATGCTCCTGCTCGCGAAAAAGCACGGCATTCAGCCTCGGGTTTTATTGCTCACGCTCGCGTTCGCCATCACGACAGGCAGCGTCATGAGCCCTATCGGAAATCCCCAGAACTTCCTGATAGCGCTCCATGGAAACGTCCCGAACCCGTTCCTGACATTCTTCAAGTATCTTTTTCTGCCGACGATCCTGAACCTGTTCGCCGCTTATTTTGTCATAAAAACAGTTTACCGCGATGAGCTGCATCCCCGGCGGCTTCACCACGTTGATGAGCCTGTCCGGGACAAAAAACTTGCGGCACTTTCCCGGTATTCCCTGGTTCTGGTTATTGTTCTGGCCCTCCTCAAAACCGTCACCGGTCGATGGGAACCGTCCTGGAATTTCGATCTGAGCCTTATCGCACTCGTGGGCGCCCTGCCGATTTTGATATTCAGCAGCAAGAGATTCGAACTGATGAAGTCTATCGACTGGACCACCCTCGTCTTCTTCGCGGCAATGTTCGTGCTCATGAAAAGCGTCTGGCTCACGGGGTTCTTCCAGAGATTCATCGGTACTACCGGCAGCGGCATAACCACCATCCATTCGGTGCTGGGGATCAGCGTCCTGCTCAGCCAGCTCATTTCGAACGTACCAATGGTCGCGCTCTACCTGCCCGTGCTCCTCCATGCAGCAGCCCCGGTCAGGGCATTCATAGCACTCGCAGCAGGCAGTACGGTTGCAGGCAACCTTCTTATCCTCGGCGCTGCAAGCAACATCATCATCATTCAGACTTCAGAGAAACGGTCGGGCCGTTCGATCACGTTTTTTGAATTTGCAAAGGCAGGCATTCCGCTGACGATCATGAACGTTGCCGTTTATTGGTTTTTCCTGAAAATAGTCTGACAACCGCACTGCACACCC
>JAJYLM010000178.1 GCA_021787655.1 bacterium | reverse complement strand
TTCTGTCCGGGGGCGATCTTTCTTGTTTCTTCGATGCTCAGGATCGATCCTGTCCACCAGGAATCGTAGGGGTGGCCCATGAGTAATGCGCCGAGAATGTCTTTACCCGAGATAATCTCGTCGGTCATGATCCTGAGTTTCGGCTGCAGCTCATAGTTGCGTGCCCTCAGTTCATCCAGAGAAACCAGTGCTTCGTGGCAGGGCATGTACGCATAATGTACGGTCGGCCGGTAGATCGGATTGCCGTCTTTATCCCAGACCGTCAGCCGGTCTGATATACCGTATGCCTCTCCATGCCGTACGATCATACCTTCGATAGGTCCTATCTCAGGAACGAAGGACTTGATCCGTGTATTCATGCCCATCCGGGCAAGGAATATCTGGTTTTTCGGACCATAGGGTGCCTCGAAGGTGAGCGGCGGATGTTTTTTTTCGTGGGTACCCCAACCCATTTCAGCAGGTGCTATGCCTTCTTCCCGGAATCCCTCGATGCTCCAGGTATTCACGAATTCATCAACCTCTTTTGGCCTGTTGGTTATCTGGGTGTCCCGTTCGCTGCAATGGATTACCTTGACGCCAAGTACTCTCGCCAGGTTTGCGAAATCTTTTGTTTTTTTGTAGCCCGACAATTCATCGAGCAGCGACTCTGAAAATTTTTTATCCTGGAGAACTGCATCGGCGATATCCATTAACCCCTGCTTCGTGAAATGAGATATCAAGCCGGGATTTGCTCCATGGTCTAATACAGCTGTTGTTGATTCTCCGAATGCATCTTTCAGTTCTTTGATCTTCATCTGTCTTCGGTAAAGGGTTTTCTCGAAAATATCGTCATTCTTGTACGGATTCCATAATTCGATCGAGGTGTTTACATACAGGGCGTTGTTCCGATGGCACCAGGTCAGGGTGTCTGTGGTCTCTATATTCCATGCCAGATCGATGATGAGCCCGTTTTTACCTGCATAGGTATCCAACACCGATATCAAATTTTCCGGTGTTATCTTTTTATGGACAAAGTTTATTCCCGTCTCAGTAAACGGTTTCAGCTGCCCGGATTTGTCCTCAAAATCGACAATGGTGATGTTTTTCCTCGGTGCATCGATATGATCGAGAAAAATGGGGAGCGTGCACCGGGAAACAGCACCGTACCCGATAATCAGAATTTTGTTGGTGAAGGTTATTTTCATAATTAATGTACAGCAATAAATAGAGAAATGTTTGTATTAAGTCAATTACTTTTTTTAGATTAACGTAGAAACCCACCGTCTTTGACGGTGGGTATGGAGAGTTGGCTTTGCCAGTTTTCTGTCATTCCCACGCAAGTGGGAATCCAGAAATTTTATTACGAAAATAATGAAGAACTGGATTCCCGTTTCCACGGGAATGACATTTTGTGGATTTTCAGAAGCCACCACCTTTGGTGGTGGTCGTTTACATTACGTGCGTAGAAAAAAATATTCAGCGGCCGCGTTCACCGGCTGAATACCTTGAGGCCGGTGAACGGGTTTACGAATCACCTGAACTGTATTACAGTGCACCAAGGTAGAGATAAGGAGGATGTTTGCATGGAATCGAAATTGTTTTCGGAATTGACGCTGCGGAAGCTTACCTTCAGAAACCGGGTCTTTGTATCGCCGATGTGCCAGTACTCGTGCGAAGACGGCAGGGCGACGGACTGGCACCTGGTCCATCTCGGCAGCCGCGCTGTCGGCGGGGCCGGATGTGTGATGACCGAGGCCGTTGCCGTTTCGCCCGAGGGCCGCATCTCGCCCTACGATGTCGGACTTTGGTCCGATGAACAGATCCAGCCGCTCAGACGTATAACGTCGTTCATCAGCGCCCAGGGGGCTGTTCCGGGGATCCAGCTTGCCCACGCAGGACGCAAGGCAGGCACCGAAGCCCCCTGGAACGGAGGCAAACCGATACCGGAGAGCAGCAGGGCATGGCAGCCTGTTGCCCCGTCACCGGTCCCGTTCGACGGGTCCTACAAAACGCCGATCGAAATGACGCAGGACCGCATCGATGACGTCGTCGCCCGGTTTGCGTCCGCTGCACGGCGAAGCATTGAGGCCGGGTTCCAGGTCGTCGAACTGCATATGGCGCACGGCTACCTTCTCCATGAGTTCCTGTCGCCGCTGAGCAACCGGAGGACAGATACGTTCGGAGGAGATTTTGAAGGCAGGATAAGGGTACCGCTGCTGGTAGCCCGGACCGTACGGGAGCTGTGGCCGGACAGTCTTCCTGTCTTTGTCAGGGTCTCGGCTACCGACTGGATCGATGGCGGGTGGGACCTTGAGCAGACGGTACAGTTTGCAAAGAGGCTCAGGGAAGCCGGCGTGGATCTCATCGATTGTTCCAGCGGCGGGCTCGTGCCATCGGCGGTAATCCCCGAAGGTCCCGGTTACCAGACGCCGTTCGCCGCTGCGGTCAGGAGAGAGGCGGACATTGCAACAGGCGCCGTTGGTATGATTACCGATCCTTTCCAGGCAGAACAGATCGTCGCAACGGGTGGTGCGGATGCGGTGATCATGGGGCGGGAGGAGCTCCGTGATCCCTACTGGCCCCTGCATGCTGCACAGGCACTCAAGGCCGGCATTGCCTGGCCGCGGCAGTATCTCAGGGCAAAGCGGTGATCGAGACCCGTGAAATTACTTCAGGTACTTGTTGAGATCGAACAGTCCCTGCTGTGCAGCCCCGACAGTTCCCGCGATGGTTCTCCTGTACTGCTGCGTGGACGGTTCCCGATCTTCGAGTGACACTTCTTCGATCTTCGTATTCAGTGCACCGTTCGCGTCGAGGATAAGTTTGACAAAAGGCCGCTGGGGGTTGGTGTCGTTGCTTTTGATAACAATCCCGATCTCGTTGGTATCAAGCCGTATGACCGATCCGACCGGATAAATACCGAGCGCCCTGATAAATGCCTTCACGTACTCGGAATCGAAATCCTCGCCTGTCCTGCTCGTGATAAATTCCAGGGATTCCCTGGGGTCGAACCGCTTCTGGTACGGCCGCAGTGTCGTCATCGAGTCGTAGGTATCTGCAATGGCAATGATCTTCGATCCGTCGGGCTGGAGTGTCAGGCCGTCCGGTACCGGGTATCCGGAGAGGTTCTTTCGGAGATGGTGGTATAACACATAGGTCGAGGTCACGTCGCTGATACCGCCGATTTCCTTGATGATGTTCTTGCCGTGCACGGGATGTTTTTGCATCTCGGTCCATTCTGCAGGCGTGAGCTTTGAAGGCTTGAGGATAATCTCCCTCGGCACCCTGGTTTTGCCGATATCGTGGAGTATGCCCGCAAGCCCTACGGCGAGCAGCTCCTCGCTCTTCAATCCCAGTTCCTGCGCAAGCGAGAGTGACAGGATACCGACGTTCACGGAATGGTTGAAGGTATACTCGTCGTAATCCTGCAGCATGGTAAGACAGAGCAGGGTGTTTTTGTCTTTCAGCATTGAGTCGTTCAGATCGCTGATGATTTCCTGTATTTTCGTTTTTTCAGGTATGTGCCCGAGCCTCAGTTCGCTCATGATGTTGAAGATCTCGTCGCGCGCTGCCGTATACGTCTTGAATATTTCGGTCTTGATGTCCTCTTCTATCTTTTTGATCTCGATGCCTTTGACCCCGAGGTTCTTCAGCCGCAGAGCAATGCCTCCCTGTTTTTTGAGTTCCTCGGGTGCAAGTACCAGGCTCTCGAGCAGGATCAGCAGTTCTTTCTCATTGATGGTCCTCGAAAAG
>JAJYLM010000177.1 GCA_021787655.1 bacterium | reverse complement strand
CACGAATAAAGATAATTTTCTACATTAAAATTCAATGGTTTAAAAAATAAGTACATTAAACATATCGGCGAGTGTCCGTGAAAATAAGAATATGTATGCAAAAAATGCACATTTTAAGGAATCTGAACCTGTAGATAACCTGTGACTCGACTTTTATCAAACTGGATTCCCGCTGGCGTTTATCCCGCCGTCGGCGGGACGGGAATGACAAAGTGCGGGCTATAGGAATGACGAGATAAGGGGGAATGTCATTGCGAGGAACGGTGTGACGAAGCAATCTGTCAGAACGTGATGATGGAATCAGCATTGAGCAGGATCTTTGTAAGCTCATCCCTCGATATTGTGGTGATTGCGGGGACTTCGGCAATGGGCTTCTCGGTCCGAATTACGCCGGACATCTTGCTGATAAGCTCCATGGATTCGAGAAATTGTTGTTTGAACGCCGCATCCGCGAGGCTGGCGGCAAGGGCATCAGCGCCTTTGTCCGTTATCAGCAGGGACATCCTGTGATCGATCGTCAGGCCGAGGACCAGCCGTATGCCGTCGATCAGCCGTGCCGTGGTACCGTCTTTTATCAAAACCGTTATCTTCATAGGTATTCCTGCTTGTTCGCGGGTACTCCAAATTGAAAAAGAATGGCCCGGGAAGATTCAATATACATCTTTTAAAACCCCATCCTCCCCCCTTTTAAAGGGAATCATATACTTACGACTGAGATTTTGTCTTTGGTCTATAATCAGTTGAACAAATTACTTTAGAAAGACACAGAGGATCATAATTTGGATAAGAATAACCATAAGCATTTTTTACAGCATGGAATAGGTTTTGGCCATCAATAAAAACAACTGTTCGCTTTATAGAAGGTTCTATTGACATAGTGATTATAAATAACCCCGTCCGAGGCCTTTTGAGCTGATCAGACGGGGGGCAGATAAATCCTTTTTCTTATACATAAAAAATACAATTTCTGTTGAACGCACGAATACAGCGTTAAGATGTGAGACTCATGCTTTTTACCACGAGTTGGGTTCTTTACCCCTATCCTCCTTATTTATTTATAAAAATAAAACTATTAAACATAAAAGTCAACCGAAATTAAATATTTTACGTTCGTGTTACCAAGCAGAGAACATCTTTTTCAAAGGGGAATACCGCATTGCTGCACATTCAAGCGGCCAAGGTGATCTCCGTGGATCTATAGTCATGATGCCCTGGTGAACGAAATCAGCCGGTCTGCATGAGCGATCATCCGCGAAAAATCATAGAGGCTCCCGAACGTGACCGCGTCGTTCTTCTCTATATGCCGTTCGTCTGCACTCACACTGCACACCGTCGTTTTTACCTGCTGCGCCAGCCCGATAAAGGAAGGGTCACGGATAAGGAGGGCACCGTCATTGTATAAAAACATGCTCACCTCGCTGCCCGGTTCATCGTGCATCCGCCGCAGTGACGGAATGAGTCCGGGGTCCGGAACTGCAACGAGGATACACAGTTTCATCTGATCCCGCAGAACTCTTCGTAATCGATGAGGTGCGTGACCGTGGGATGCTCGCCGCAGAGAGGACACTCCGGGTCTTTTCGGATCTTGACCTGCCGGACCTCCATGCGCAGCGCATCGTACAGCATCATCCTGCCGATCAGGGGTTTGCCGATACCGAGGATCAGCTTGATAGCTTCGGTCGCCTGAACAGAACCGATAAATCCGGGGAGTACTCCGAACACGCCTGCTTCCTGGCAGCTCGGAACCATACCCGGAGGCGGCGGTTCAGGATACAAACACCGCAGGCACGGGCCGTCGGGCGACGAAAAAACCGTTGCCTGGCCTTCGAACTTGAAAATACTGCCGTACACATTCTTTTTGCCTGACAAAACGCAGGCATCGTTGATAAGATACCGGGCCGGGAACGAATCCGTACCGTCGATCACGATGTCATAATCCTTGATGATATCGAGTATATTGTCCGAGGTCAGCTTGAGTGTATACTTGATGACAGACACGTCGGGATTGATTCCCTTGATGGCAGCTTCCGCAGAATCAACCTTGGGCATACCGACGGTTGCGGTCGAATGCATGATCTGCCGCTGGAGATTCGATAAATCCACGACGTCGAAATCGACGATGCCGAGCGTACCCACGCCGCTTGCTGCAAGATACAGTGCTATGGGAGAACCAAGCCCCCCTGCCCCGATAACAAGCACCTTTGCCCTGAGGAGTTTCTCCTGGCCTTTTCCACCGACCCCGTCGAGTATGATATGACGTGCATACCGTTCTATCTGAGTATTCGTCAGCATAACAACAGCATCACTCCAGCACTGTCTGTTCTATCGGTTCCACTTTAACGCCTTTCTTTGTAAACCACCGTATCAGTGACTCGACCTCTGCGGACGGGCCCTCGAGCTCGACGCCCACCAGCCCCAGGTCCCCGGACACCGATGCGGTCCCTATGTTTATGATGACATCAAACTTCCTGCTCGCTTCCCAGATAAAGGGTTTATTCAGCAGCCGCTTCTGATAGGTGAGATATACTTTTTTTTTAATCTTGCCTTTTGGCGATGGTGCACCGCCTGCAATGGCCGGGATGATGGAGATCGTGTCGCCGTCTTTCAGCGGTGTGTCGAGGTTGCTCTTGAACCGCACGTCTTCGTCGTTCAAATAAATATTGACGAACCTGCGTATCGCACCCTTCTCGTCCATGATCCTCGCCCCGATGCCGTTGTAGTTCTTCTCGAGGTCCTGCAGGAGCTCTTTCAGGGTCTTCCCCTCAGCTGCGACCTCGTCTTTCCCGCCGGTGTACTTCCTCAGTGGTGTTGGAATCCGTACTGTAATTGCCATACCTACCTCCTCTTCATTAATCTTCGATTGTTACTTCTTCATCCACAAAACGATCGCCCTGTTCCGACAATCTGAACATCCCAATCTTGTTCATGGCGCCCCTGTCTATGGAAACGATAACATAGTAATAACTGTCCCACGCACTCTCAAGGTCCGTTGCCGACGGCCGTGCCGGATGATCCGGGTGAGAATGGTAGAAACCAACGACTTCGATGCCCTGCTGCTTCGCGTACTCCTCCGCATGTTTGATGTCCGACGGATCGAGCAGGAACCTGTCTTCCTTCCGGTCCTGCCTGATGTTCGTGCCCCGGAAGATGTCCGTGATCGCATCCTGCGTTCCCAGCATCACCCCGCAGCCTTCGTGCGGATAGGTCTGTTCGAGATGGCTCTGCATCTTTGTAACCATTGCCCTGCGCAGTTTCATTATTCCCACAACCTTGTGCTGAAATAGTTCGATCCGCCGTCCGGGAACACGGTGACGATGCACGCGTCCTTCGCCTCCCGGGCGATCTGCAGGCATGCCCAGAGCGCAGCTCCGGACGACTCTCCCACCAGGATGCCTTCTTTTTTGGCGATGTCCCTGACGAGGGTGTATGCGTCTTCTGTTTTTACATGGATGACGCGGTCGTACATGGTTGTGTCCAGGATACCGGGAACGATCGAACTCTCGATATGCTTGAGTCCCTCGAGCCCGTGGAACGGCGAGTCCGGCTCGACACCGATAATCTCGATGGCCGGATTGTACTCCTTGAGCCGTCTGCCCGTACCCACCAGAGTCCCGCCCGTACCGATACCTGCGACAAAATGCGTCAGTTTTCCGTCGGTCTGCCTGATGATCTCCGGTGCTGTCGTATCGTAGTGCGCAAGCGGGTTTGCGGGATTGTTGTACTGGTCCGGCTTG
>JAJYLM010000176.1 GCA_021787655.1 bacterium | reverse complement strand
TTCCCCTGTACGGAGAATTCAACACCACGATCGAAAACTTTATACGGAGTGACCCTTCGCTCCCCAAGGGGCAGAGGTACGGCATGATTCCGGGTATCTATCTGCCGTTCACACTCGGACACTACCTGTATTTCAACGCAGAGGCACAGGCACGGGCGTACTTTTACAACGCCGGCGTTTACGGCATTTATAAACCGGGAAATATACTGTCCTCACATCTGTCTGCCGAGGCATCGACCAAGCTTTCCAGGGTCCTGCCTATTTCCCTGGGTACGCTGAAGGCCGTCAAGCACATCGCAAAACCCTTCGTCAGTATAACTGCCGATCATACCCTGATCAGCAATGAACAGTTCGGTTTTGACGAGGTCGAAAACTCCCCGCTTGAATCGAGGGTTGTCGCCTTCGGGCTGCGGAACAGCTTTATCGGGAAGGTGAAGCAGTACGAGAACATGGTGTCGTACCCCGTGATCGGCAGGTTCGACATTACGTCCGGGTACAACCTCCTCACCTCGGCAAAAACATTGACCGGCACGGCCCAGTCCATCAAGCCCATGCTGCCGGTGAACGTCGCTCTGGTGCTGCAGCCTCCCAAATTCCTGAGTACGAACATCAATCTGTCCATCGATCCTGCCACGCTGAGTCTTACCCAGACCACGGTCATTGAATCGACCAACGATACGAGGGGCGACAGCCTGGCATTGAGCTATTCGTACCTGCGGAGCATGGTCAGCAGCATCAACACCTATCTCAACTTCGCTCTGACCGGTCACCTTGCACTGTACGGAAGTGCCAACTACTCATTTTATGACCGCTCCATGATACAGGTGGTCTACGGGATCCGGTTCGGCACAAACGCCAACTGCTGGAGCATCGACGCTTCGTACATCCAGCGGCCGCTCACCCCCAATTTGAACACCGTCAGCGTGTACCTTACGCTGACCGGGCTGGGAACCATAGGGCATTAAGATGATGAAACGGCTGCTGGCTGCCTGGAACTCCCTGTGGAAATACTTTTTCCTCATCGGCTTTTCGTACGGGCCCATGGTCTATACCATGGCGAGGAACCTGTTCGTGGACAAGCTGAAGCTGCTGGAGCACGAAGACATAACCGAGGGGATCGCCGTGGGTGAGGTCATGCCGGGCGCCGTGTTCGTGGATTTTGTGTCCTACCTGGGGTTCCTCATGAAAAAAACCCGCGGGGCATTTCTCGCCATGATGTTTTTTATAGCACCCTCCTTCCTCCTCATGATTGTCCTCAGTGTGCTGTACATGAAGTACGGGCAGCTCCCCCTGATCCAGAAGGTGCTGCAGGGACTTTCCGCCATCATGATAGCCCTGATCATCAAGGTCATGATCGATATATACAAAACAGGCGTAAAAAACCCGCTGTATCTGACCGTGTCCGCAATGGCGCTGGGTCTCCTGCTGCTCGATGTCAACATCGTTTTGATCCTGCTGACCGGCATTGTACTCATGTTTGCCCAGGGCATATTCCGGAAAGAACTCAATCCGGCCGCTGTGCGCATCCGGCCGCTGTCCACGTCCGACATCACCGGCTTTGTGAAAAATAATATATGGGTCGTCTGGCTGATTGTTTTGTTGATCGCGATCAACACGGTCATTTACTGGGTTGATCCCGACATCGCGCTGATGAACGGCAATCTGTTCAAGATAGGACTGCTGACCTTCGGGAACGGCTATACCATGCTGCCGTTTATCTCGAAAGAAGTGGTCAGCACGTACCACTGGCTCACGCCGAAACAGTTCTCTGACGGTATCGTCATGGGACAGATAACACCGGGCCCTGTCGTGATCACCGCGACCTTCATCGGATACAAGGTGGGCGGCCTCTTTGGCGCCCTCACTGCGACAGCGTCTATCTTCATGCCTTCAACCATACTGGTTGCCCTGGTTGCGCGGCCCTTCGTCCGGTCCAAGGACAACCCGTGGGTGCTTGCGGCGCTCAAAGGCATCCTCGCTTCGTTCATCGGACTGCTCGCACTCGTCGTCGCACAACTCGCCAAGGCGAATATCACGGACTACAAGACGGCGCTGTTTGCGCTGGCCTCGCTCGTCCTGTTTGTGTATACGAAGATCAACCCGGTCATCCTGCTCGCCGCCGGTATCATCGTGTCCCTGGTGATCTTCCGATAAGTTTTCACCCCCTGTTTTGATAATCGTGTCAACTTTGCTTGCATTCTGATGCGTTATCCTCTATATGCAAAGGCATTATGAAAAAACTGGTCCAGATCGCAATGAACTATCCATGGCGGGTCATCATCGTGATTGCCCTGCTCACCGCAGTCGCAGGCTACTTCGCAATCGGCGTCCCTGTGCAGGACGACATCATGAAGACCCTTCCCGAGCATGACCCGCAGGTTGCACTGTTCAACAGCATCGGCAAACGCTTCGGCGGCACGGACTATTTTCTCGTCGTCATGGAAGGACAACATCTGTTTACCCATGCAAGCCTTGAAAAGCTGAAGGCTATAACCGGCAAACTCGAGTCGCTCCCGGAACTCAACCGGGTCGAGAGTCTTACCAATGTGCAGGACATAACGGCACACCACGGCGAGCTCGATATCTCGAAGTTCATGGAGCATATACCGGACAATCAGCAGGATCTCGCGGCACTCCGCCAGACCGCGCTTTCGAACACCCTCTACCGGGGCAACCTCATCGCTCCGGACGGGAAGGCGCTGGCGATCCTCTGCCAGATCAAGAAGGACATCAACAGCGAGGCATTGGTCCACCGGATCGATGCCCTCATCCAGCCGTACGAGGGACCAGAGCACATCTACCTGATCGGCGTACCGGTCGACAACGACCTGATCAGCAAGGCAATCCATCACGACCTCGGCAGGTTGCTGCCCCTCGCGATCCTGATCAACATCATTATTATGTTCATCCTGTTCCGCAACTTCATCAGCGTGGTCCTGCGGCTGACCCCTGCGCTCGTTGCCATCGTGCTGACCGTGGGGGCCATGGGCATAACGCACACGCCGTTCACCATGCTCTCCGTGGGCATGCCGACCCTGCTGATCGCGCTCGGCAGCATCTACAGCATCCATATCATGACGCGCTACTACCAGCTCCTCGGGACCACGGGGAACAACGAGCGTGCCTTAACCAGCATGATCAAGGAACTCGGCATGCCCATGCTGTTCATCGGGCTGATAACGTCGATGGGCTTTTTCGCGAACATATCGTCCACGATCATCCAGGTGAAACAGGCCGGCATCTTTGCAGGGATCGGCATCCTGTTCTCCATGCTGCTCTCCGTCACGCTGGTCCCCGCCCTGCTCACGCTGCGGCACAAGGGCAAGGAAGAACAGATCCTCGGCAAGAAGAGCCGGTTCGACCATTTTCTCGAGGACCTCTCCGGATGGGTGCAGCGGCACAGCTACGTTGTCCTTGCGGCAGGTATAGGGCTTGCGATCCTCGCGATCGTCAGGGTGAACACCATCAACACGGAAACGGACATCACAAAATTCTTCAAGGCAGATTCCATCGTCCGGAAAACCTCAGCACAGGCCGTGAAGAATTTCGGCGGCGTGTTCGTGCTCCAGATCCTCGTCAAAGGTGACATCACGTCTCCTGCGGTGATGTCCGCAATGGCAAAGCTCGAAGGCGAACTGGGCACGATCAACGGGGTCAACTATCCCTTCAGCATCGCCGACCTTATCGAGAAGATGAACGAGGTCATGCATGACAACAACCCCGCGTACCATACCATCCCTGACAC
>JAJYLM010000028.1 GCA_021787655.1 bacterium | reverse complement strand
CGCACCCCGGCTGTTCGGTATCGTACGGAAGCTTGCGACGCAGGCGAATATACCGATGCCGAAGGTCTACCTGCTGCCCACACAGACACCGAACGCGTTTGCCACCGGCCGTAACCCCGATCATGCGGCAGTCGCAGTGACCGAAGGGCTTCTGGATATGATGAACGATGAGGAGATCGAGGGTGTTCTCGGGCACGAGCTGTCGCATGTCACGCACCGGGATATTCTGATCAGCAGCATTGCAGCGACCATTGCGGGCGCCATTGTTATGCTCGCACAGATGGCGATGTTTGCGGGTATGTTCGGCGGATTCAACGGAAGGAACAAGAACAACAATATCTTCGTCATGCTTCTGTTCGCGATCCTCGCCCCGATAGCCGCCAGTATCGTCCAGCTCGCCATATCGCGGTCCCGCGAGTTTTATGCAGACGAAGGCAGTGCAAAGCTGACCGGAAATCCGAACAGCCTGATATCGGCACTGAAAAAACTGGAGTACGGCAACCAGCGCATGCCGATGACAGCCAATCCATCGACGGCACACATGTTCATCATGGAACCTTTTCTCGGCAAGGGAATAACGTCGCTGTTCAGCACCCATCCGCCGACACAGGAACGGATTGCCAAACTTGAGGAAATGATGTATAAAAGAAGCTAACGAGGCGACGGATGTTTGATCTGACCAACTATAAAGACAGGCTTTCCGAACGGACGCAGTCCTTGCTGAATCTCGCAATCGACGAGTCCAAGAAGCGTCAGCAGTTTTATGTCGGAGTCGAACACATTTTTCTTGCCTTCATCACGATCGAGAAAGAGTTCTACAACGATTTTACCAATGCGCTCGGCGTCGAGCGGAAACTCGTCGAAGAACTGTTGAAAGAACACCTCAACAATTCGAAATACTTCGTTACCCGGGGCGTCAAGTTTTTACCCGATGCAACGGCAGTCCTGCAGATAGCGTGGGAAAATATACGGCGTGAAGGAAAACAGGTCGTCATGCCGGTCGATATTCTGCAGGCGATGTTCGAAGAGGGGCACTGTTACCCGGTCCAGCTTTTCCGCGGCTTCGGTTATGATCCGAGGACGGTGATCATCGAGATCGACCGGCAGATCAAGAAGCGCGAGGAGAAAGAAAAGGAGCTGAAGAAGAAATACGAGCTTCCTCCCTATCTCAAGCAGTTTGGAACGAACCTGAACAAGCTTGCGCGGATGGACAAGCTGCCTCCGCTGATCGGCCGGGAAAAGGAGCTGTCCCAGGTCATGGAGGTGCTTTCCCATAAGGAGCGCAGCAACTCGGTGATGCTGGTGGGAGAGGCAGGGGTCGGCAAAACAGCACTCGTCGAAGGTCTTGCCCGTCTGGTCGAGCTCGAACCCGAACGCGTGCCGGTCAGACTGCAGGACAAACAGATCGTGAACCTCCAGATGAACACGGTGGTTGCGGGGACCATGTTCAGGGGCATGTTCGAGGACCGTATCGAGCGTATCATCAAGGAATTAAAGGAACGCCAGAACATCATCCTCTTCGTCGATGAAGCGCACAGCCTCGTCGGTGCAGGCTCTGCGATGGGGGTTCCGAGCGATGCAGCCAATATATTCAAATCGAGCCTCGCCCGGGGCGAAGTCCAGATCATCGGCGCAACGACGTACACCGAATACAAGGAATTTATAGCAGAAGATGAGGCGCTTGCGAGAAGGTTCAGGCTTGTCCATGTCAAGGAGCCGTCGGTGTCCGAGGCACGGACCATCGTCGAGGGGATCGTTCCGAGACTGGAACGGCTGTACAACGTGACCATATCACACGAGGCTGTCGATACGGCAGTGGACATGAGCCAGCGGTACAACAGGTCCGTTCGGCTTCCGGACAAGGTCATCGGATGGCTTGATACATCGTCCGTCAAGACAGAGATCAAGAACGAAGAGATCGTATCCGTGGAAACGGTCAAAGAGGTCATCGCACAGGAATCGCAGATACCGCTCGACATGGTATTCAGGGATACGGCGCAGCGGTTTGCGGACATCGAAACCATCCTTGCGCACCGTGTCCGGGGCCAGGACGACGCTATCAGGAGGGTGACCAACCGCATACGTCTGAACAAGGGGCCGCTGAAGGAAAACTTCAACAGGCCCGACGGCGTGCTGCTTTTTCTGGGGCCCACCGGCGTCGGCAAAACGGAGCTGGCGAAGGCGCTTGCGGAATTTTTCTACGAAGACGAGAACAAGATCATCCGTATGGATATGTCGGAATACGGGGATTCTTCCATTGCGATAGACAAGCTCATCGGCATGCCGCGCGGCATCGTGGGGTCCGAGCGGGGTGGTACCCTCACCAACATGGTACGGGACAATCCTTCGTCCGTCGTCCTGCTCGATGAGATAGAGAAGGCGAACAGCTACATTCACAACCTGCTGCTCCAGGTGTTCGACGAGGGGTGGCTGACGGACGGGAGGGGCAAAAAGGTTTATTTCAGCGATGCGGTGATCGTCATGACGAGCAACCTCGGATCCGATCAGTTCAAGAAGTTCATGCAGCCCCTCGGTTTTCTGAACGATGCGCAGCAGAGCATGGATTCCATGCGGAAGGCGGTCATTGCCGAGGCAGAACGGGTTTTTTCGCCGGAATTTCTGAACCGGATCGACGAGATCATCGTCTTCAATCCGCTGAAGTATGAGACCGTGAGGGAGATAGCGCGGACCTACATAGGACAGACCGTGAAGCAGATGCAGGCGCAGGGCAAACAGCTCGTTGTGACTGACGATGCACTGGACTATGTCGTGACCAACGGCTACAGCCAGAAGTACGGTGCCCGGCTTCTCAAGAGAACCATTGATCAGCTTATCAAGATACCGCTGACGTTTCACTGGCACAGGGGGAATAAGTTCACCGTGGCTCTAAGCAACGGTGAGATCGACATCAGGGTGGATACGGAGAGCGTACCTTCGGGGAGTATGCTTGAATCAGTCGTAACGTAATTCAGTAACATTCTTTTTTACTTTCTTGTATAAAATCTCACTTACTCTGGGGAAGGAGTGTATTTTATGATCGAGTTGAACCACATCACGAAAAGGTATGGGGAACGAACGGTGCTGAACAACGTATCGTTCAAAGTCGACAAAGGGGATGTTCTCGGGTTTCTCGGCCCGAACGGGGCCGGCAAGACCACGACCATGCGGATCATCACAGGATACCTCGCGCCGTCGGACGGGGAGGTCACGGTCAACGGGTATGATGTGAAAAAGGATCCTATCCGGGTCAAGAGTTCCATCGGCTATCTGCCGGAGCTTGCACCGGCCTATCCCGAGATGACCGTCGCGGGTTATCTGGAATTTATGGCAGGCATCAGGGGTCTTTCCGGGGCTGCGATCGAGAGGGCTCTGGAGCGGGTCGTGCAGCAGACCAACCTCGGAAAAGTCAGGGAGCGGATCATCGGCAACCTCTCACGGGGCTACCGGCAGCGGGTCGGCATCGCCCAGGCGCTCATCAGCGATCCGCCCATTCTCATTCTCGATGAGCCGACCGTCGGTCTGGATCCGGAACAGATCATCGAGATCCGGAACCTTATCAGGGAACTCGGGAAAGACCACACCATCATCCTCAGTACCCACATCCTGCCCGAAGTGACCGTAACCTGCAACCGGGTGATCATCATCAACGACGGCAGACTGCTGGGCGGCAGCGATTATACACTCTCTCCGTCTGCACTGCATGATGAAAAGGTCTACCGTCTGGTGACAGCCCGGACGGACGACGGTGTTCTCAGGCTGCTCGAGGCCGTCCCGGGCATCAAAACAGTGGCGAGGGAAAAGGACGCCTTTACCATCACGGTGAACCAGGATTTCGAAAAACCGGAGGTTGTGACGGACGCAGTATTCAAGGCGGGATACGGCGTTTCCGAGTTCTCGTCCAGGGCCATGAACCTTGAAGACGAGTACATCCGTCTCATCTCGCAGGACAGGGGAGACGTTCAATGAATATCAGAAGAATAAAAGCTCTCGTCAAACGGGAACTCGTTTCATACTTTGCATCGCCGGTTGCGTACGTGGTTCTTGCAATGTTTGCGCTTCTCACCGGTTACTTTTTCTACGTCCGCCTGCAGCTCTACACGTTCCTGAGTCTCCAGTTCATGCGGTACCAGGGGCAAATCCCGTCGTTGAACACGGGAAACTTCATCATTCAGCCGCTCTACGCAAACCTCGGCGTGATACTGCTCCTGCTCATGCCCATGATCACCATGAAGTCCTATGCCGAGGAAAAACGCAACGGGACCAAGGAGCTCATCATGACATCACCGGTCACCCTGACGGAGATCGTGCTCGGAAAGTTCATCTCTGCGTGCCTTGTTTATGCCGCCATGCTGGCCCTGACATTGTCCGTCCCGGTGATACTCCATGTCTACGCGTCTGCTGACAGCGGTATCCTGCTCACCGCATACATTGGCATGATTTTCCTGGGCGCTGTCATGATCTCGGTCGGCATGTTCGCCTCGAGTTTAACCGAAAACCAGATCGTGGCTGCAGTCCTTACCTTCGGCATCCTCCTGCTCTTCTGGGCCATCGGATGGGTATCGCACGGGGTAAGCCCGGCGGTATCGTCGTTCCTCGGGTATGTGTCACTCGTGGACCAGCATTTCCAGAACCTTTTGAAGGGCATCCTGGACACGCGCGATATCGTCTATTACCTGAGTTTTATATTCTTCTTCCTGTTCCTCACGCACAGGGTATTAGAATCCGAGAGATGGAGGTAGGACATGAAAACAATACTTTGGATTGCCGGTCTTTTGTTGCTGCTTGGAGGGGTGCTTCTGCGCCTTGTGGTGTCATCATGGATGCCGGGTGCCATCGTCATGACCTCGTTTGGACTGCTGCTTCTCCTCGTGTTCGCCGTCATGAACCGGAAAAAACTCAACGAACGAGCAACCGCGCGGCACCTGTTATACGGAGTCAACCTCGTTGTGCTCGTCATCGTTGTGCTGGGCCTGGTCGGTGTGATCAACTATGTTTCGAGCAGGTATTATCACCGGTGGGACCTGACTGCCGGCAAGCAGTATACACTCTCGAAAGAAACGGACAAGGTGCTCGGCCGGCTCAGGCACAGGGTCAGGATAACGGCCTTTTTCCAGGAAGGTACGGGTTCATCCATACGTGACCTCCTGTCCGAGTACGAGTACGTCAGCAGGAAGGTTCACGCAGAGGTCATCGATCCTGACAAGGAACCGACCAGAGCAAAAGACGAGGGCATCACTGTGAACGGAACGATCGTTATCAGCTCCGGCGGGAAAACCATAAAAACGCAGCAGGCCACAGAAAACGGCATCACGAATGCCATCGTAAAGTTATTGAGGCACCGCGTCATCACGGTCTGCTATCTGACAGGGAACGGAGAGCGGTCGCTGACCGATGCCGCAGGGGTTGACGGATTTCACGATTTCGCGCAGGCGTTGACGGATCAGGACTACGGTGTCGATCCCCTGCTCCTGCCGTCTGCAGCAGCCGTACCGACATCCTGCACCCTGGTCATCGAGGCAGGTGCAGTCAAACGATTCCTGCCCAGTGAACTCGACGTTCTGAAGACATATCTTGAGGCAGGCGGCTACCTTTTTGTCATGATAGACCCGCGAACCGACACCGGTCTGGGACACCTGCTGTCAACGTACGGTATCGATGTGGGGAACAACGTTGTGCTGGACCAGGTTGTCCGGTTGTTTCAGGGCCCGGGGCTCGGTGTGGAACCGCTTGTTACCGATTACGGAAAGGCGAGTCCCATAACCAGGGATTTCAAGGGGACCACGATTTTTCCGCTGGTGAGGACTGTCCAGGCAGTTCAATCGCACGGCAGGGGCAGGGATATCATTCCCCTTGCCATGACGAGCAAGACAAGCTGGGCAGATACGGATCTCAGTGACCTGTTCGGCAAAGGGACGGCAACGTTCGGCAGGTCCGATATCAGGGGGCCTGTCAGTGTCGCTGTTGCGGGAACCATCAGGACGGGGACAGCGGTCGCGCGGATAGCCGTGTTTGGAACATCAAAGATCGCTGCCAATAAATATCTCAATGAACTCTCCAACAAGGACCTTGTCATGAATACCATAAGCTGGCTGGTCAAAGAAGAAAACCTCATCACCATCCGGCCGAAAGAGACTGCGAACCAGCAGATGTTCCTCACCGAGCAGCAGGGCAGTCTGATATTCTATCTGACCGTGGTGCTGATCCCGGCGCTGTTGTTCTTCGGTGCCATCCTTGCATATCTGCGCATGAAGAGACTATAGGGGGGATCCATGAATATCAAGCTTACCGTATACCTGACTGCGGTCCTGGCGCTGGCTGTCGTTGCAGTGATCTTTATCATCAACCCCAGGCACAAGGCTGAAGAACAGCTTCAGAGCAAGCAGGTGTTTCGCATTCACCATCCGGGTCCTGCACGTGCGGTTACCCTGAAGAACGGGAACGGGGATTTTTCCCTGATCAGGAATGCACAGGGGAAATGGATGATTGCTGCACCGGTCGCGACGCGTGCAGACCAAACCGTCGTTACTGCACTCCTGACCGCGATGACGACGCTCAGGTATCAAACAATGATAGGGGCCGGTGCGTTGTCGGCGTTCGGGCTGAGCCCTGCGTCGATCACCGCAACGGTGGCCTTTCCTGACGAAACAGCGTACCGTCTGCAGATCGGTGCTGAAGCGCCGCTCGGGAAAAACTACTATGCAGTCGCCTCGGACGGCACCCGCGGGATCTTTACCGTTACGTCATGGCTCAGAAGTCAGCTCGACGACACGCTCTTCCAGCTGCGGGACAAGGCGCCGGTCTCCCTGTCACAGGAGGAGATAACGGCCATCGGTTTTACCAGCAGTGCAAAACCCGTCTATACGCTGCAACGGAAGGACGGCGTCTGGTATATCACAAAACCCTCGCTGAACAGGGTAAGGCCGTCGGTGATCAACGGCATGGTGTTCCAGCTGGCAAACCTTCGTGCTACGAACATCTTAGATGGCGTTTCAGATCTTTCCGGTATGGGGCTTGAAAAGCCGTCAGAAGTTATTAGCATAGTCCTTATGGACGGGAAACACGACACGATAACCATAGGTAAGAACGCGGACCCCTCCCATGCGTACGCCATGGTCAAAGGGAAACAACCGGTCTACGTGATCAATGCTGATTTTGTTGCAGCGATGAAGAGAAATGTCAGTGAGATGGTTGACACCAGGCTGATGTCGCAGGACAGCTTTGCGGTATCTTCGGTCACGGTCGTCCGTGACGGCAAAACCGTTCTCCTGACGAAGAAATCAAACAACACCTGGGAGAAGGACGGAGCGCCGTTTACCGGATCGGGCGCTGTGAACGATCTTGTCGGGGAACTGTCCTCGATGAAGGCCGTGCGCTTTACAGCTCCGCAATCCCCGTTCGGGAAGGCGGCGATCACCTTTACGGTGAGCGGATCGGTTCAGCCTGCCGTGACGACCATCGCGATCAGTCCGGTGATTGCAGGCACGGCCTATGCACGGACTTCCATCGATCCGAGACGTGCAGTCATCGCTCCCGGTGATGTTCGTAAGCTCGAGGCTGACGTACAGAAGATTTTTCAATAATTGGAAGGAGGAACCGATATGCCGGAAGACGATGATGATATCAAGGTAAACGATAAGAGGCGTTTTACAATGGATGACGACTCCGGTGAAGGCAGCGATGAATCCATCGATGAGGCCGCACTGGACGATGCACGGGCCGGAGAGACGGGAGAGAGTGCGCAGGGCCATGTCCATGAGAAGACCGACGGTCGTATAAATCCGAATTTCAAGATAACGTTCATGGACCTGATTAATTCCCTTGCAGGCACCACCCTGATACAGCTCGGGGCTGTTGCGGACCCCCAGACCAACGTGATCAAAAAGGATATCGAAGCTGCAAAGCAGACCATCGATATTCTCGATCTGCTCAGGGAAAAGACAGCGGGGAATCTGAACAATGACGAATCCATGATGCTGGACAATGTACTGTTCGATTTAAGGATGAGATACGTTTTAATTTCAGAAGGTAAAAAATAAGGAGGATAGAATGAAGAAGAAAGGGTATACGATAGCTGGTCTTGGGGCGCTGGTCATTGCCTCGGTTGTGGCAGGCCTCATACTTGCCGCACGGATGAACATTACAACGGTCACCAGGGCCACGGAAACAAAGATATGGAGCGAGAAACCGGACGGAGGGCAGACCCAGGATGTTTCGTCGCCGCAGGCGTACGTACCTGCGACATTTGCTCCCCTTGTCAACAAGGTGAAGGGGGCTGTTGTGAATATCTCGACGACGAAGATCATCAAGAGCAATCCCTCCATGCAGCAGCTCGGTCCCATGGGAGAACAATTTAAACAGTTTTTCGGTCCGCATTTTTTTGAGCAGTTTATGGGGCCGCAGGGACCGCAGGAATATAAAGAGCACGCGCTTGGTTCGGGGTTCATCATCAACAAGGACGGCTACATCCTGACAAACAACCACGTCATAGCAGGCATGACCGATATACGGGTCATCACGGACAATGGTGATCAGTATACGGCAAAGATCATCGGGGCAGATCCCCAGACCGATCTGGCACTGTTGAAGGTTGAACCGAAGAAGCCGCTCGACGTGGCATATCTGGGAGATTCATCCAAGGTTGAGGTCGGCGACTGGGTGGTCGTCATTGGCAACCCGTTCGGTCTCGACCATACGGTTACGGCCGGCATCATCAGCGCAAAGGGCAGGAGGCTCAGCGAGAGCAATTATGACCAGTTCCTCCAGACGGATGCCGCAATCAACCGCGGCAACAGCGGAGGTCCCGTGTTTAATCTGAACGGAGAAGTGATAGGTATCAGCACGGCCATCATAGCGCCGAGCATCGGACAGGGTATTGGATTTGCGATACCCATCAATGTGGCAAAGACCATCATTCCCCAATTGATCGAGCACGGCAAGGTGGTCAGGGGATGGCTTGGTGTTTACATACAGAACATAACTCCGGACCTTGCCGAATCGTTCCACCTCAAGAGGGATCAGCGGGGCGCTGTCGTCACGAAGGTCGTCAAGGACGGTCCTGCGTACCATGCGCACATACAGCAGGGTGATGTTATTGTAAAATTTGACGGAAAGCCGGTCAAGAGCGCCGACGATCTGCCGTGGATTGTTTCGAACACACCGATCGGCAGCACGGTGAGCGTCGTTATTCTGAGGCAGGGGAAAGAAAAGACGATCCGGGTGAAGGTCGGCGTACTGCCGTCGAAGACCGAGGTGGCAGCAGCTGCACCCAAGGCAGAGAACGCGAGCGAGAAGAAACTCGGGATAACCGTCAGCAGCATAACGCCGGACGTTCAGAGGGAATTCAATCTGCAGGTCACGAAAGGTGTTGTCGTCATCAACGTTGCCGAGGGAAGCTCTGCGGATATGGCAGGCATTGAGAAAGGCGATATCATCAGGCAGGTAAATCAGAACAACATCACAACCGTGGAGGATTATACCAAGGTCATGTCGAACGTTAAGAAGGGCGAAATGGTTTCGCTGCTCATCAGCCGCGGCGCTGCAAACATCTATGTGGCAATGACGGCGGAATGACCGCAGCAGAGGGTGTTTCAATGGTTTTACTGATGTTCAAACAGGGGCGGGTTTTTACCCGCCCCTTTGATTTGTGATGAATATCATTGGAGGAGCATACAAAGGGCGGAAACTAAAGAGCCCGCCGGAAGGTATCGTCAGACCGACGCTTGCCAAGATACGCGAGGCTTTTTTTGATATCGTCGGTCAGGACATCCAGAATGCAGCGTTCCTTGATATGTATGCAGGCAGCGGTGCAATCGGCATTGAGGCATTGAGCAGGGGCGCCCGGTCGGCCTGTTTCGTAGAGCGTTCGAGGGCTGCAGCGACATTATTGTCAAAAAACCTTGCATTCATAGACAGCACTTTATATGAAGTAATGATAATGGACGTAAACAGGGCAATGGCACAATTGGAAAAGAAACATCAGTCATTCGATATACTCTACTTTGATCCGCCATACGGCGATGCGGATGCGTACACCGGTGTTCTCAATAACATGCTCAGGAGCAGCATCATGGAAAAACCATGGATTGCCGGCATCGAACACGATAAGGCGGTGAATGGAATCCTCCAGGAGGCAATGCAGGATATGACACTGAAGACATACCGGTACGGCGATACCTTTCTCAGTATCGTCAGGGGACATTGATATGGCAAAAACAGCAGTTTACCCGGGCTCATTTGACCCGATAACCTACGGTCACATCAACATTATCGAACGGGGCATGAAGCTGTTCGATAAAATCATCGTTGCAATTTCCTATAACCAATCGGGGAAAAAACCGTTCTTTTCGATCGAGGAACGGGTAAGCATGGTCCAGGCAATCTTCAAGAACGAGAAGAAGATTACCGTTGAACCGTTCCAGGGACTGTTGGTGGATTATGTAAAATCCAGGAATGCGGAGATCGTACTCCGGGGGCTGAGGACAGTCGCCGATTTCGAATTCGAACTGCAGATGTCCCTTGCCAACAAGAAGATGAACAGTACGCTTGAAACCGTGTTCATGATGACCGAGGGCAAGTATTCGTTTTTGAGTTCGAGCATTATCAAGGAGATACTGTCACTCGGCGGTTCGGTGCGGGACCTCGTTCCGGACGTTGTTGTCGAAAAATTTAACGAGAGGCTCAGGGAACGGAAGGCGGATATCGTTACATGGGAGTGATCCCGTGCACGCTGCTCTCCCTGGATAAACCTCGTTACAAAGACGTGGTTTTGAACCACGCCCTTTTTATAAGGAAGTGAATAGTTATCACGTTATTCCGTCATAAACGGCGGGGCTTTTGAACGCGATAAAAAATATAAAAAAGGAGAACTGTATGTTATCGAAAAGGGCCAAGGCCATAAAACCGTCAGCGACGCTGGCGATTGATACCAAAGCAAAGGAACTGAAGGCACAGGGTATTGATGTTGTCGGATTCGGAGCCGGTGAACCGGACTTCGACACGCCGGACAATATTAAGCAGGCTGCAATCGAGGCGATCAATAAAGGATTTACGAAGTATATGCCGGTCGACGGCATTCCGGATCTGAAAGACGCTGTCATAGAGAAGTTCAGGCGCGACAACGGTCTCGAGTATGCGCGGAATGAAATCATCGTGTCCGTGGGTGCAAAGCATGCACTGTTCAACATCGCTCTTGCCATGATAGACCCCGGTGACGAGGTCATCATCCCGACGCCGTACTGGGTATCGTATCCTGAGATGTTCGGCGTTGCAGGCGCAAAATCCGTTTTTGTGAAGACAAAAGAAAAAGATAATTTTGCGCTCAAACCAGAAGCTGTCGAGAAAGCAATCACCAGGAAAACGAAGATCCTGTTGATCAACAGTCCGGGAAACCCTTCGGGAGCGGTCTATCCGCGGCAGATTCTTGAAGATATAGCGGAAGTCGTGAAGAAGCATAATATGTTCGTCGTGACCGACGATATCTACGAGAAACTGATTTATGACGGTGAAAAGTTCTTCACCATCGCGCAGGCAAAGGACATGAAGTCAAGGACACTGGTCGTTCACGGCGTATCAAAAACATATGCCATGACGGGATGGAGGATCGGTTTTACCGCAGGTCCGAAGGAGATAATCAGCGGGATGAAGAACATCCAGAGCCAGAGTACATCCAACCCGACATCGATAGCCATGAAGGCGAGCGTCGAAGCGCTGCGCGGTCCCCAGGACTCGGTCACCAGCATGGTTGCCGAATTCGACAAGAGGAGAAAGTTCATCGTCGAGGGACTGAACAAGATACCGGGTATTACCTGCATCACCCCCAAGGGTGCATTCTATGCATTCCCGAACATCAGTCAGCTGTATGGCAAAAAGTTCCAGGGCAAGCTTATCAAGGATTCCTTTGGTTTCGCCGACTACCTGCTGGAACAGGCAAAGGTTGCCGTCGTTCCTGGCGCACCGTTCGGCGCGAAGGACAATATGAGGCTTTCCTATGCAACGTCCATGGAAACCATCAAGAAGGGACTTGAAAGGATAGAGAAGGCTGTTTCAGTGCTCGAATAAGCGTACGAAGAGAAGAGCTTTTGTTGTACCCGGGGGCGTTTGTCATACGCCCCCGGTTGTTTGCAGAACCCCCCGCTATCTTGTTAGTATTTCAATGTTCCATACTTGACAATTTTCGCTTGAAGGGCTAATTATGAGGTGAGGGACTCCCTGAAAGAAGGAGACAAATTGGCTGGGGTAGATAAAAACAAGTTAATAGAAAGTGCAAATAAATTTATAGCCAAAAACCAGTTTGATAAGGCTATCAAAGATTTGCAAAAAGTCCTCGAGATAGATCCGAAAAACAACCAGGTAGCACTCAAGATCGCCGAGCTATTTCTCAAACTCGACAAGAAAGATGACGCGACAAATTATTATGAGATCGCATCCAACATATTCAGGGACAGCGGATTTTATGACAAGGCAATAGCCGTTTACCGTCAGCTTCTGACCATCAATCCAGTTTCGTCCCAGGCGTACATGAAGCTTGCAGAGCTCTTCAGGAAGAAGAATCTGATAGCAGAAGCGGTGTCGAACTATAAAGTCGCGATTGCCATTTACGAGCGGGAAGGACGAACACAGGAGGCGCTCAAAATACTTCAGACCATCACGGAACTGGAGCCGTCCAATCTTCCGGGACGGATGAAGCTTGCCGAACTCTATATAAAAAACGGCCTTAAAGATCAGGCATATACAGAGCTATCCAAGATTGCTGAGAAACTTATCGAGGCCAAGAAAACAGTCGACCTTATCACAGTTTATGAGAGGATGCTCTCCCTGAAATCCGGGGACGTCGGTATCGTAAAACTACTGATACGCCTCTACCTTGTACGCGGTGATTATCAAAAAGTTCTGCTCAAGGTAAAAGACGTTATCGCTCTCGGTAAATCCGACACCGAGGTGTTGATTGCGCTCGCCAAGGCGTATGTTGCCCTTGAGAAAATTCCGCTCGCAATATCAGCATACAAAGAGGTTGCAAAATTATTCTCCAAGGAGGGGCTGGCACCCCAGGCGCAGGAGATCTACAAGAAAATTCTTGAGCTTGATCCCACAGATGCCCAGGCATTACAGATCATCGTCGGCGCAAGCAGTGAACCGGCGGTCATGAAAGAGGTCGTTCCCGAGCCTTTTGAGATCACAAGAAACCAGGCAGAAGAAGAGCCGCCCGTGAGAAAAGTTCCTCCGGCTCCGGAAAAACCGGCGGCGAAACCGCAGCCTGTCAAGACAGTTCAACCGGCGGTGAGCCGTGAGAGGCCGGCTGAAAAGGTACAGCCGAAGCCCGCAGTGAAAACACCGGAACGGGTGGCGGAACTCAAGCCTCCGCAGGCAGCAGCACCACGTCCAGAAACCGGCGGAAAAGCGGCCTTGACACAGGATGAGATAGAAAAGTTCTTTTCAGAGGCCCAGGTATACAAACGGTACGGGCTGCATTCCAAGGCAATCGAGAAATTGAACCAGATACTGAATACAGCTCCGGACCACAGGAAGGCACTGGAAGAGTTGTTCGAACTCTATCAGCTCGGGAAGAAGTATCAGGAAGGGTCACAGCTTGCTGAAAAACTCTACACTATCCTGATGGCTGAAGGTGAATCTGAAAAGGCGCAAACGATAGTTCAGCAGGCTGTGGCACATGATCCTGACAACGACGTGCTCAGGGCCCTGGTCGGTTATACCCCGGCTGAGGAACAGGAAGAAGTCCCTCAGCGCCGCAAAGAAAGCCCGCCCCAGGAAAAGAAAAGGGAACAGCGGGTTATCGCTGAACCTCAGCCCGAGATAGAGCAGCCTTCCCGGGAGATTCCTCCCGATATCGACAGAGAGATAGAACCGATACAGAGGCCGGAACCGGCAGTGTCTGTGAAGAAAGAATCGCGGCCGCAGGAGATAGAGACGGATATAGAGATCGAGGTGGAGTCTCCCGTTGCTTCGACGGAAGAGAGTGTTCCGGAACAGGCAATTGAAGAGCAGGAATCCATCCCGTCTGAAGAAACACCGGCAGTCGGAAATGAAGAGAGCGGAGCAGTCCAGGAAGAGGCACCCGTGGAACCAGCGGCAGAAATACCAGAAGAACCGAAGGAGGAGATACCGGAGGAGCCCAGGGAAGACGTTCCTATTCCCGAGCAGATCGACATCGGTCCGGAATTGGACAAATTCCAGGAAAGTATACCCGGTGCGGGAGCACAGCAGAGTCAGGATGAGGATATTAACTTCACTTTTTCCGACGAGGAACTGGAAGGCATCGCTCCCGAGAAAGACCAGGAACCCGTTTCCCGGCGTACATCCCAGCAGGCTGCTGCAGGCGAAGAGCCCAAACCATCAATCGATATCATCGATGCGCTTGACGAGGCTGAATTTTATTATCAGCAGGGCATTTTGTCCGAGGCAAAAGGGATAATTCAGAAGATCTTAAGTGTTGCACCGAACGAGGAAAAAGCGAAAAAAAGGCTTGCCGATATACTTGCAAAGGAACAGGAAGCCCATCCGCCGGTTCAGGAAAAGACGGCTGACCTTGATGAACCCTTCATCGAGCGCGAGGCCGATCATATCATCGCAGTATCGGCCGACGAAGGACTGTTCGATCTTGCACAGGAATTGGAGAAAGAGCTGTCGTCGGGCACCGCAGCAAAGATGCAGGTGCAGCAGCCTGTCGAAGAAGAACAGCAGGTGAGCGTCGAAGAGGTCCTGGAAGCCTTCAAAAAAGGGGTCGAACAGAGTGTCGACAAGCAGGATGCTGAGACGCACTACAATCTTGGCATAGCGTACAAGGAGATGGGCCTGATAGATGAGGCGATCAATGAATTCAACACGTCGTCTCTCTCTCCGGACAAAAAACCTGACAGTCTGATCATGCTCGGTATGAGCTATATGGGAAAGGGATTGCCCGGGAAAGCAATAGAGATGTATAAGCAGGCTTTGAACGCAAAAGGCGGCGTTCAGGAGGAGAACATCGGTTTGCTGTATGAACTGGCGGTGGCCTTCGAAGCTTATGGAGATATGAAGAACGCCTATAAAAATTTTGCCGAAGTGCAGAGGATAGATGAAAAATTCAGGGATGTCAGGAGCAGGACCGCAAAACTTGCGGAGTTTGTTCAGGATGCGCAGGAGAGCGAACAGCAGGAAGATATACCGCCTGAAGCCGGAAAGTTCACCCTTGACAGTCTGTTGAACGAAGACAACGAGGAAGAGCCTGCCGCACAGCCGGCAGCGCACCGGACACCCGCGCAAAAGCCGCAGCAGGCTGTCGGGCAGGAAAAACCGTCCCCGGTTGCCCCTGTCATCCAGCAAACCGATATTCACGCCGGGGATAAAAAAGCGGCGGAAGAGGAAGCCGACCCGGCTCAGAGCAAGAGCAAACCGGCTAAGAAAAAAGTATCCTATATTTAACGAAGGAGCACAATGAACTATTTGGATTTTTACAAGCTGAATGAAGAACCATTTTCCAGTGCACCGGACATAAAATTTTATTATAACAGCGCGCAGCATTCGAAGGCCCTTGTCCGGTTAATGTATGCAGTCGACTCCATGAAGGGTCTTGCATTACTCATCGGAGATATCGGAACCGGCAAAACCACGCTCGCGCGGCGCATGCTCGACAGCCTTCCTGAGGAAGAGTATGAATCGGCCCTGCTCGTTATCATCCATTCGGGGATAACCGCCGACTGGCTTCTCAAAAAGATAGCGATGCAGCTCGGCATTCCGGATCCGTCGGAGAATAAGATTGCGCTGCTGTCCCAGCTCTACGGCCGGTTGAATGAGCTGTATGAACAGCACAAGAAGGCGGTCGTCCTTATTGACGAGGCACAGATGCTGAAAACAAAGGAAATGATGGAGGAGTTCAGGGGCCTGCTCAACCTCGAAGCGCCGGACAGAAAGCTGATCACGTTCGTTTTCTTCGGCCTGCCGGAAATCGAGGAAAACCTGCTCCTCGATAGTCCGCTTGCGCAGCGGGTTGCGCTGAAGTACAGGCTCGAATCGTTCAATTATGAGTCTACGGAAGCCTATGTGAAGCACCGTCTGGGGCTCGCCGGCAACAAGGACGAGATCTTTGCACCCGAAGCCATAGAAAAGATCCATGCCTATTCGAAGGGCATTCCGAGAAGGATCAATATCATTTCTTCCAATGCCCTGTTCGAGGGTTTTCTCGTAAAGGCAAAGGTGATTGACAGCAAGATCATCGATGGTGTCGTTGCTGATCTCGGTATCACCGGTGAAAAGAAGGAGACCACGGCAACCGCGGATGTTGCGGAGGCGATCGAAGGCTCGTTTATTGTTGAATCCGTTGAGTCTTCCGCGGCCCCGGCTCCGGCGGTACAGGAGATTGTTCAGCAGAGGCAGAAGCCCTCGGCACCTCCTGCCGCTCCGAAGCAAGTTCAGGAACCGCAGAGACCGGCGGCAGTGAAAGCGAAGCCGAAAAAACAGGAAGATCAGGACGAAATAGACTCGATTCTCGATAAGCTCGAAAAGGGCGGTTAAGACCACGATATTTCTCTGGACCGGTACGGTTGCTGCATCCGAACGTTCAACGCCGGGAGGATCATCTAAGTGCTACCGTCAGTTTTTCTGGTGGCAGTACGAGTAAAGGATAGTGACATGACATCTCCGCTCACAAGGGCGGGGTTCCTGCAAAAAAACAGAGTCGGGAGGTTGAACATGGTACAAAAGAGTTATCAACCTGGTGAAAGTTATCAGTATCCGCTCATCATCAAGAAGCTCTTAAATACCCCGCTCGTCTATTCTCCGGACAAAGAGATTGTCTATCGCGACAGCGTCAGACTCACCTATAAAACTCTCTACGAGCGGATTAACAGGCTGGCCAGCGGGCTGGAGAAGTTAGGTGTAAAACGGGGAAACACGGTCTGTGTCTTTGATTATGACAGCAACCGTTATCTGGAAGCATACTTTGCCGTACCCATGATGGGGGCTGTACTGCATACCATGAACTGGCGTCTATCGCCGGAGACCATCCTCTATACCATGAACCATGCAGAAGATGATTTCGTGCTTGTGCATGCTGATTTCCTTCCCCTCCTCGAATCCATCTGGGAAAAATTGACAACGGTCAAAAAGGTCATTCTTCTGAAAGACGAAGTAAAAAGTCCCGGAACGAAAATTCCCATTGCCCTTGAATATGAAGAGATGCTGAAAAACGCACAGCCGGCTTATGATTTCCCGGATCTGGAAGAAGACACACGGGCTACGATATTCTATACAACCGGGACGACCGGATCACCGAAGGGGGTTTATTTTTCTCACCGGCAGCTGGTACTCCATACACTCGGGGTATCGATAGCAAGTCTCTATGAATCGGGGATTGGAAGTCTGCGCTCGAAAGATGTTTATATGCCTCTCACCCCCATGTTCCACGTACATGCCTGGGGAGTTCCTTATGTGGCAACGCTTTTGGGGACCAAGCAGGTGTATCCTGGGCGCTATGATCCTGAATTTATTCTGAAGCTCATCCAGCGGGAACAAGTGACCTTCAGTCATTGTGTCCCGGCGATATTGCTCATGGTGATAAGCCACCCCATGGCCAAATCGGTCGATCTTTCCCGGTGGCAGCTCGATATCGGCGGGTCTGCCTTGCCCAGAGGATTGGCGCAGGCTGCAATGAAACTCGGGATCAGGGTCTGGGCTGCATATGGTATGTCAGAGACATGTCCTGCCGTGACCTTTGCACTTCTGAAAGAAACTATGGAGGGCTGGGATGCGGAAAAAAAGCTCGACATTCTTCTGAAGACAGGCGTTCCCTTCCCGCTCTCGGAGGTCGAGATCGTTGACAGCAGTGACAATTTTCTTCCCCATGACGGTGCGACGAACGGCGAGCTCGTCATCCGGACACCCTGGCTGACGGAGGCATACTATAAAGAGCCCGAACGGAGCAGGGAACTCTGGAGAAAAGGATGGCTGCATTCCGGAGACGTCGCCACCATAGACCGGGAGGGATATGTCCTTATCACGGACCGTATGAAAGACGTTATTAAGACCGGAGGTGAATGGATTTCTTCCCTGATGCTCGAGAACCTTATCAGCCAGCATGAAGCTGTCAGCGAAGCCGCGGTGATCGGTGTTGCAAGCGAACAATGGGGAGAACGGCCGCTGGCCCTGGTAGTCCTGAAGCCGCAGTATAAGAATAAGGTGACCGGCGAGGACATCCGGAAATTCATGAACAGGTTCGTTGATGAAGGGAAGCTGCAGCGCTACGCAATCCCGGATCGCATCGAAATCGTTGAAACGATCTCGAAGACCAGTGTGGGCAAGATCAACAAGGTCGCGATAAAGAAACAATATGCCGGATAATGCGCGCCGGACACGGTTCTCCGGAAAAATTCATTCGCACAGGTATGTCATAGTTCTTGACACATGGCTGCTCTTGGATTAGAAGAAAAAAAAAGGGGGTAGATTATGAACGTTAAAAAACGGATACTGTTTCTAACCATAATAGCTACAACTTTGATAGGTCTGCTGTCAGTTTCATCACCGGTCTTTGCCGGTCTTCTTGACGCTTCAAATGTAAAGTTAGGGGGGTATTACATGGCACGCGAGATATACTTCCATAACATTGAAGTCAAGAATTCTGAAAACACCTCGTATTTCTACCAAAGGTTACGCCTTGAGCCTCAGTTGAATATCAACGAAGACATCGT
>JAJYLM010000175.1 GCA_021787655.1 bacterium | reverse complement strand
TCAGTTGAGAATCTACGTTTCCTAGGTCGGTTCCCCCGATATAATCGGGGGACAATCTAGACTCCTTCCTCTCGCTATCCAGCGGTTAAGGTGCTTTTATTTTATAGGCGGGCGCGAGCCCGCCTTTTTTGTTGTTCCGGGGACGGATCGCCGCGGTGCGTTAACCCGAACATTTCCGATGACCTGCGCGGTGGAGGGAAATCTCCGTGCACATTCGTATGAACGGCGCTTCATTTTTTCTTGACAAGCACTGGATAACATAATTTAAATAGCAAAGTTATTTGTATGGTAAATTATAATTTTATAAACATAGCCATCTATGCCGTTATCATTGTCGGTTTTGCGGTTGTCACCGTGGCGCTCTCGGCTTTTGTGGGACCGAAGGCAACGTCCAAAGAAAAGCTTTCACCCTACGAATGCGGTGTTGAGCCGATCGGCAACGCCCGGTTCAGCTTTCCAGTCAAATATTATATCATTGCACTTATGTTCCTGGTCTTCGATGTGGAAGTTGTGTTTATGTATCCCTGGGCGATTGTCGTCCGGGCTATCGGTGCTTATGGCATGGAAGAGATGGGTGTTTTCATCCTCATAGTCCTCGTCGGTTTTGTCTATGCCTGGAAGAAAGGCGCATTCGAATGGGAATAGAAGAAAAACTCGGGGACAGCATTTTTACCACCAAGCTGGACGCGCTGGTCAACTGGTCGAGGAAAAATTCACTGTGGCCACTGCCGTTCGGAACTGCCTGCTGTGCGATAGAATTCATGGCAACCGTGGGAACGAGGTTTGACCTCGCCCGGTTCGGTGCAGAGGCCATGAGATTTTCTCCCCGGCAGTCAGATATGCTGATCGTCGCGGGTACCATATCAAACAAGATGGCTCCGGTATTAAAGAAGATCTACGATCAGATGGCAGAACCGAAATGGGTGGTATCCATGGGTTCGTGTGCAACATCCGGAGGTATATTCGATTCATATCCGACCCTCCAGGGAATCGATACCATCATTCCCGTTGATGTGTATGTGACGGGGTGTCCGCCGAGGCCCGAGGCACTGATCGACGCCATTATGCAGCTGCAGGAGATCATCAAACAGGAATCCGTACGAAGACCGCGAAAGGCGATGTCCATAAAATAATATGTCAGAATTGATAGAAAGCATTAAGAACAGGTTCGGAGACAAGATTGTATCCGTGCAGGAGGACTTCAGGCCGCGATCGGTCAAGGTCCGGGTCGGGGATCTGGTTGAGGTCATGACGGCATTGAAGAACGAAGAGCCGTTCAGGTTCAACCAGATACTGGACATTGCCGGCGTCGACTTTCTGAACCACAAGCCGCGGTTCCTCGTCGCATACATCCTGCTCTCGACCGTGACGAACAAACGGCTGATCGTCGAAACTGACGTGGACGAGTTCGAGGCCGTGCCGAGCCTGACCGGTGTGTGGTGCGGCGCAGACTGGTTCGAACGTGAACTGTATGACATGTTCGGGATCAAGGTGAAGGGGCATCCCAACCTTAAGAGAATTTTGATGTCCGAGGATTTTGAAGGACACCCGCTGAGAAAAGATTTTCCGGTGCGCGGTACGACAGCTCCGGAGCAGCGGTATGCTCCGTGGGACAAGAGAAGGACGAGGGAATACTGATGTTTACCTTCGAGAAGCGGAAAAAAGATACCATGATCCTGAACCTGGGGCCTTCCCATAATGCGACCCACGGCACCCTGCGCATCGTCCTCGAACTGGACGGCGAGAGGATCGTCGATGCCAGCCTTGAAATAGGGTATCTGCACCGGGGCATCGAAAAGATGGCTGAACAGAGGACGTATAACGGTTTTATCCCCCTCACGGACAGGATGAACTACGTTTCCCCCATCATGAACAACATCGCGTACACACTGGCTGTCGAGAAGATGCTCGGCATAGAAGTGCCGAAGCGGGGACAGTACGTCAGGGTCATCATGAACGAGCTGACGAGGATAGCCGATCACCTGGTTGCGATCGGAACAAACGTCGTCGATATCGGAGCACTGACGAATTACTTCTATTTCTTCAAGGAAAGGGAGAGGATCTACGACCTGATTGAAAAAGTGGTCGGGGCGAGATTGACGACGACCTTCACCAGGGTCGGCGGTCTTGCACGGGATGTTTCCGGGGACTTTGCATCCTCGGTCCGGTACCTGCTCACCGAAATACCGAAGTCCATCAAAGATGTCGACAAGCTTTTGACCAAGAACCGCATCTTTATGGACAGAACGGTCAATGTCGGCGCCATCAGCCAGGAGCGGGCGCTTGAATACGGCTTTACCGGGCCTGTGCTGCGTGCGGCAGGGCTTGCGTGGGACTTGAGGAAAAAGCAGCCCTACTCGGGGTATGAGAACTTCGACTTTGACATACCGACCGGTGAAAACGGCGACACCTATGACCGGTATCTTGTCAGGATGGAAGAGATGCGGCAAAGTCTGAGGATCATCCAGCAGGCGATCGATCATCTGCCGGACGGCCCGGTCAGCGTTGAGGACCCGCACATTACACTTCCCCCGAAGGAGGAAGTATACAATACCATGGAAGGGCTGATCCACCATTTTATGCTGATCATGTACGGTATCAAGGCGAAGCCGGGGTATGTATATTTTGGTACGGAAGTCGCGAACGGTGAACTGGGTTTTTATATCGTGAGCGACGGTGAACAGTACCCCTACAGGTTGAAGGTGCGGCCGCCGTGTTTTGCCATATTCCAGGCATTCCCTGAAATGGTCAGGGGCCTGCTCATAGCGGATGCAGTCGCGATTCTTGGCAGTTTGAACATCGTTGCAGGAGAACTGGACAGATGATTCAATTTTCACCATCGACAATGAACAAGGTTGAAGAGTTAAAGAGGGTGTATCCCACGAAGGACGCCTGCCTGCTCCCGGTCCTGCACATTGCGCAGAAGGAGTTCGGCTACATATCCCCCGAGGTTATGGAATATGTGGCCGGCGTGATCGGGGTTTCTCCGGCACGGGTCTATGGTGTTGCAACGTTCTATACCATGTACAATAAGAAGCCTGTCGGCAAGTACCACGTCCAGGTGTGTACCAACATATCCTGCCATCTTGAAGGATCTGCCAAAATCATGGACACCCTGAAATCCATCCTCGGGATAGAAGAAGGGGAGACAACGAAAGACAATCTGTTTACCCTGTCTGAGGTGGAATGCCTCGGAGCATGCGGGTTTGGCCCGGTTGTCCAGATAAACGATGATTACTATGAGCAATGCACGGAAAGCAAAATTAAAGAGATCGTAGCCGATCTGAGGAAGAAGTAGATGGAACAGATACTTTTTAATCATGTAGATGGTGCAAAGCTCAACGACATTCAAACGTATATTGCCGTCGGGGGGTATGCTGCCGCACGGAAAGCAATTACCTCGATGACGAACCTGCAGATCATAGACGAGATGAAGAAATCGGGATTGAGGGGCAGGGGCGGCGCAGGGTTCCCGGCAGGCATGAAATGGGACTTCGTGCCCAAGGACTTCAAAGGTCCGAGGTACATTTGCTGCAATGCGGATGAGGGTGAGCCGGGTACGTTCAAAGATCGGGAGATCCTCGAGAAGAACCCCCACCTGCTCATCGAAGGCATGATCATAGCGAGCTATGCGATAGGTGCGGAGCTTTCATTCATATATGTCAGGGGCGAATTTGTAAAGGGCGCGAACACGCTCGATGCCGCAATCGAGCAGGCGCGCGCACAGGGTTTCCTCGGCCAGAACATCTTTGGAACGGACAA
>JAJYLM010000174.1 GCA_021787655.1 bacterium | reverse complement strand
GGGGCAGATATCACGGTCGAGAACAATGTTGCGATCGTGCGGGGAAAAACGCGGCTCATGGGAGCACCAATCATGGCAACGGACCTCAGAGCAAGTGCCTCCCTGGTGATCGCCGGGCTTATAGCGGACAATGTCACGGAGATATCGAGGATCTACCACCTGGACAGGGGGTACGAGGGTATGGAGGAAAAATTGTCGAAGATCGGTGCACAGATCGAAAGGGTGAAGGCATGACTATAAAAATCGGACTGCCCAAGGGCAGAATGCTGGAGGATTCCGTCGGGGTCTTGAAAAAAAGCGGCCTTGATTTCTCGGCAGCACTCAACAAGTCGAGGAAACTACGCTTTGCAACCCCTGATAGACAAGCGGAGGCAATTGTCATCCGCGCCGTCGATCTCCTGACGTACGTCGAGTACGGGGCTGTTGACATGGGTATTATCGGCTATGACCTGGTGAAGGAACAGGAAAGGGACGTTGTTACGGCACTTGCGTTCGGATTCGGTAAATGCAGGCTCTCGGCTGCCGGGCCCCGGGGAAGCAGGATCATGGAAAAGCCGGACCTCTCCGGCATCAGGATTGCGACAAAATATCCGCACCTTGCCTCCGGGTTCTTTAAAAAGAAAGGGTTTCAGGTCGATGTCATTAAACTCTATGGTGCCATTGAACTTGCACCGCTGTTTGGCATCTCGGACCTTATCGTTGACCTGGTATCGACCGGAGAAACACTCACAACGAATGGTCTCGAAGAACTGGAGGTCATCATGCAGTCATCCGCGCGGCTGGTCTTGAACAAGGCATCCCTGCGGACAAAGCAGGAGGACATCAACACCATCCTGGCGGCACTCAGGAGGAACGCTTGATACGGGTCATTCCGGCCTCCGGCGTCCGTGCAGTGCTTGAAAAAAGACGGGCGTCATCCGGCGACCTTTCGGCGTCCGTGAGATCAATTATCGATGATGTCCGCAAACACGGCGACCGGGCGCTGCTGAAATACCGGCGTCGGTTCGACCATATCCGCTCCACCGCACTCACCGTCGCACCTGCGGCCATCAGGGACGCTGTCAGAAGGCTCAGTCCCGGTGAACGGAAGGCATTCACGGTCGCACTCAAGAGGGTGAGGGCATTCCATGAAGAGGAGAAGCGTCACATCACTGCGTGGAAACGAACGGAGAGCAGCGGTATTTCGTACGGCGAGTTCTTCACCCCGATAGACCGCGTCGGCCTGTATGTCCCCGGCGGCAGTGCATCATATCCGTCATCCGTTATCATGAATGCAGTACCTGCGATGATCGCAGGTGTTCAATCCATAACCATGGCGACGCCTTCCCCCGATTATCACGTGCTTGCAGTTGCAGGCATGCTTGGTATCCGCGAGGTGTATTCCCTGGGCGGTGCGTATGCGATTGCGGCACTGGCGTACGGTACGCAGAGCGTTGCTGCCGTGGATAAGATCGTGGGCCCGGGCAACCGGTATGTAACGCTCGCAAAGAAGCTCGTGTACGGTGATGTCGGCATCGATATGGTGGCAGGTCCGAGCGAGGTGGTTGTCGTTGCAGACGGCACGGTCGATCCCTCGTTCATCGCAGCAGACCTCATGGCACAGGCTGAACATGACACCCAGGCCATGAGCGTGCTGATCGCGCCCGATAAAAACTATATCCGGCAGGTCAATACAAGCATAGCATCAGCCATCCAATCCCTGAGCAGGAAATCCACCATCCAAAACAGCCTGCGCACCTATGGTTTCGCCGTTATTGCACATTCAGCCAGAAAGGCGATGGACACAGCCAACATCATTGCACCGGAGCACCTCGAACTCGCGGTCAGCGCTCCGCAGGACTACCTCAGGTTCGTCCGGCATGCCGGTGCAGTATTTCTTGGTGCGTATTCGCCCGAAGTCCTCGGCGACTATGTTGCAGGTCCCGACCACGTACTGCCGACCATGGGAGCGGCCCGTTTCTCTTCGGGCCTCGGTGTCTATGATTTTATGAAGAGGACCACCCTGCTCGACGTCCGGGCGAACGGCTTTGCACGGCTTGCGCCGCACGCCGAAGCAATCGGAGCAATCGAGGGCCTCGATGCCCACGCTCTCGCGGCCCGCATACGGAGAAAGCAGTAAGAGGACGGCCGTGGAACGAACCATACGGAATACGATCATATCGCTCGTGAAGGGAGACATCACCCATGAGCAGACGGATGCCATCGTCAATGCCGCAAATGCACGTCTTGCAGGCGGCGGCGGTGTCGACGGCGCGATACACAGGGCCGGGGGACCGGAGATTATGGAGGCGTGCAGGAAGATCGGAGGGTGTCCGACAGGCAGCGCCGTCATAACGGCAGGCGGCCGTCTCAAGGCACGCTTCGTTATCCATGCCGTCGGACCGGTCTACAGCGACGGACGGCACGGAGAAGACAGGCTTTTGTCCGGTGCATACGCCGCGAGCCTTGAGCTTGCGCTGCAGCACGACCTGCACAGCATTGCCTTTCCCGCCATCAGCACGGGAATATACGGCTACCCGATCGACAAGGCTGCGCGCATCGCCCTCGAAACAGTCGCCGGTTTCCTCCGGGCCCGTGATGGTCTGACGCTGGTCAGGTTTGTTCTGTTTTCCGACAGCGACCTGGCGGTATACCGGCAGACCGTACAGCAGATCGCCGGCGACAGGGAAGCACAGGATCGGCGGACGCGCGGCCCGGGTGATTGAAATATCTTCAATCCATGCATTATGTAACTGAATAAAACTTAAAGGAGAACATATGTACCCGATTCTTTTTCACTATGGACCCATAACCATTCATACCTACGGCGTTGCCATGGCGACAGCCTTCATCGTTTCGATTTACCTGGCGACCCGGAAAGGCAAAAAGCTCGGCATGGACCCCAACATCGTTCTGGACATGAGTTTCTGGATCATGATCGGCTCAATCATCGGAGCACGGATTGTCTTCATCATTACCATGTGGAGCTACTACATCCAGCACCCGATCGAGATGCTCGAGATATGGAAAGGGGGACTCGTTTTTTACGGGGGATTGTTCGGCGGCATCCTTGCCATGTACATCTACCTGAAGACAGTCAGCCAGGAGTTCTTTAAGTTCGGAGACCTCATCTCACCGTATATGGGACTCGGGTATGCTATCCACCGGGCGTTCGGTTGTTATATGAACGGCTGCTGCTTTGGCAAACCAACGACCCTGCCCTGGCCACTGGGGTCTCTCTTCGCTCCCAACAGCGATGCAGGCCTGGCATTCCCGGGGCAGCGTCTCCTTTCAACAGAGCTGTTTGAATCTGTCAACGGGCTCATCCTGTTCTTCTTCCTGCTCTGGTACGAAAAACATTTAAAGAAGCACAATGGTGAACTCGTCGGGCTTTTCCTCGTGCTCTACTCATTCAACAGATTCGTGATCGAGTTTTTCAGGGGGGATGTCATCAGGGGTTTTATCGGTCCGACCATAGCATGGCCCTGGGGTGCGAGCCAGCTTTCGACCTCGCAGTTTATCGCAATCCCCTCCTTCATCGCCGGATGGATCATCTTTTTCTGGGCGCGATCGAGAAAAGAACATGGAACAACTCCCGGGATACAGGGCGCTTAACAGGGCACGAAAGATCCTCGGCCTCCCTGAAATTGCAACGCTCGGACAGGTAAAATCCGCCTACCGGAAGCTCGCGATGCTGCATCATCCGGACCGGTGCAGCGATGAAGCGAAGGCCGCGTGTGCAAAAAAAATGGCGGACATCAACAACGCGTACAAAATTATCACGGAT
>JAJYLM010000173.1 GCA_021787655.1 bacterium | reverse complement strand
TCTTGTCTTCCTCGCCCATGTCTGCATTGAGGGGCAGGGTCCTCGGGACCTCGATCACGTACGTAAAGATCAGGGTTGCATTCTGCTCCGTTCCAAGCCTGCATGCGACCTCGACCCCCCGCTCAGAATACTCCATACCCTGCGTCGGGATAAGCAGATTTTTCAAGGCCTCCACCTCCCGGTGCGCCCGTGCAGCAACCTGCGGAATGACCGGCGGTACGTGGAGCATCCACCAGAGCAGGGAAATGATGGAAATCAGGAAGAATACGGCTATGACAACGCCGAGGGACGACTGAATCACTGGCCGCTCCTGAAATGGTTCAGGACAAACCTGAGCCGGTAGATGCCAAAGGCTATAAAACTGATGCCGACAAGCAGCGGCAGCCACACCAAAAGACCTGCAGACAGGTGCAGAGAGCGTATCAGGATGATGACCCCGATAATGACGAACAGTCCGCTGTTGACCGTCTTGATTTTATCTGTCAGGGTAACTTTGCTCATTTCTTTTTCAGCTTTTCGTCACGTTCCTTCAGGGCTATCCTGTATTCCTCGGCGAGATCGAATTCTTCGGCAGAGACCAGGACGTCCATCTGGTGTTCCTCCCAGTTCCGCTCGATGCTCTTGGTCACCTGCATTCCGTTGGTTTTCCGGAAGTAGATGTAATACCCGATGCCCAACAGCACCCACGCAGGCCCTGCTATCCGTCCGATCTTGTGCGTCAGGATGACCTCGAACAGCACCATGCCGACACCGAGAAAGCCGAGGATGCCGAGGACGGGAAAATCGACAAGCCTGTCCTTGTAGCGTATTTTAACGTTGAGCGGCATCTTGTACGGCCGGGGCGTGTACGGATCCGAGAAACGGAGACGTATCAGGGCAATGAACACGATGAGATAGCCGAGGGTCGCACCGAAGGCATACATGTTGCCCAGCGTATCCATTGCCTGCGGCGTGAGGAACGACAGCAGCATCTCCAGGATACCGATACCCGAAAAAACAACGATGGTCCGTACCGGAGTCCTGTATTTCGCGCTCAGCTTGTCGAACCATTTGCTCAGCAGTTTAAACTCGCTCATGGAGTACGTGAGCCTCGATGCGCTCATGACCCCGGAGTTTGCCGAAATCAGCAGGATCGTTGCACCGAGAAGCGCGGTGATCGGTCCGGCGATAAGTCCAACGTAGGGTATCGCATGTGCGAGCGTTGCGATCGGATCGCCGACGTGCTGTGCAAAGGTCTGCCAGGGCAGGACACCGAGACTCAGGGACGAAAACGCGGTCGCAAAGATAAACACCGTAAAGATCAGCGTGACGGACGTCCGGGGGATGATCGTTGCAGGACGCTTCGTTTCCTGGGCCGCCTGCGAAATGGACTCGAGGCCGACAAACGAGATGATACCCAGCGACGAGCCGTACATGAATTGGTGCAGGGTTGGGAACGACATCTGCCATTGGTGGATCAGCAGATCCGGTTTCCATGCAAAGAGAAATCCCAGGACGATGACCGATGATTCAATGGTAATATCGAACGCACCGATCAGCTCATTAAACATGGATGATTCCTTGATGCCGATGATATTCAGCCAGATGAGGAACAGGATCAGCAGCAGGGATTCAACCAGCCACAGGTAGTGGATGGACAGCGGCCCCACAATCCAGACATAGTGTTCGGGCTGAATACCGAAGTACGGGAGAAAAAAGTTGATGTACCCTGCCGAGGCCACAGCAAACAGGGCAATGTCTATCGTATAATCGAGCAGCAGTGCAATGCCTGCAACAAAGCCCCAGAAATCACCGAGTCCCCGCAGGGCGAAGTAGTGTCCGCCGCCGGCGACCGGATAGGTTGCAGCAAGCTCGGTGTAGGCAAACCCGATCATGATATAAACGATGCCCGCGACGGCGAAGGCAAGGCTTGCGGCGCCCTGCGCTGCAGCTATGACCAGGCCGAGGGCAGCATAGATGTCGGCTCCGACGTCCGCGTATCCCCACATGTAGGAGCCCCAGACCGTGATGTCCCTTCTGAGCTCATGCGGGAGTTGTTGTTCCGATGTGGTTGAAGAAGTAGGTGTTGTTTCACGTGCCATAAGATCTGCTGATTTCCGGTACAGAGTGTCAGTCTGTCGTTTGTGTGAATCTCGCCAGAACAGCCTTGTTCTTCTGGATCGTCATGGAGCTTTCGACCTGACTGATCCAGTAGGTGTACGCTGCCTGTGCTATGGTGTACTTCGAGTGATCTGATGCCGGGGTACCATTGTCTGCCTGCTGGACTGATTCCCTGGACTCGAGCCATACGACAACCAGGTTTCCGTCGACTGGAACGACCTTGTTCAGGACTTCTCCCTTGTTCAGCGTCAGCACGTTCCGGGCAATGTCCGGTGCATTTCCGATCCCGGGAATATCTGCCCCCTGCAGGGCAAACGGGCCGGTCGTACCGTAGGAAACACCGGTCACAGACTGCAGCGTGCTCTTTCCGTGGTCCGTATTCTGCAGACAGGTGTTCGCGAGCTGTGCGGCGTAGTCCTGCACGGACATGGTGGCGCCCGCGGGCAGCTTCAGGAGAGACGGCGTTACTTCACAATAGCCGAGCGATACCTGTGTGTTCCCCAGGGTGTCCAGTATTTTGGTCTCGCGGTCGGTCAAGAAAACACTGTCATAAAACAGGTTCTTCAATTTCAGCATCAGGATGTCATTGCTGACGTCGCTCTGGAAATTGTCCGGCGTAATATTGTTCTCACGCAGTACCGCATAATAGATCCTCGGATCGAACTGATGGTCTTTGTTGAGAAAGGCTGAGGTATGGCTGATTTGATCCATGAGTTCCTGCCGGGTTACCTTGAAGCCGATGGCGTGTGCCTGTTGCTGGGCGACCTCGCTGGATATCAGGTTGTCCAGCACGCGATTCGGAAGATTGAGTTTGGCAATCATCTCCTGCGTCATCTCGCCTTTCAACTGTCTGGAATAGGCGTTGATCGTGTTCGTGTACGCCCGGGAAAAGTCGTCCACGGACAGTGCATCCCTGTTGACCACTGCAATCGTCCCTTCGGAAAGACCGGTCCCGCAACTCTTCATGATACCGAAGATGCCGCCGAAACCGCCCAGAAAGGTCAGCGCAACGACAAAGTATATGATTTTTAAACCCCAATTGCCTGTGTATTTTCTTATGTAATTGAGCATAGATGGTTAGTATAGTAAGGGATAATTAAAAAGCAAGCTTTTTACTCCCTCAATCACAGCAGTCTTCACGTCCTCCTTTTAAAGAATGATTTTGTATAAGCAACAACCATACCAATCCCGATCAGACCTCAAACCGCGGCTTCCGGACGGCCATTTTCCGGACAAAATTGAACGCCTGTTGCACTTATGTCAGACTAACCATGCCAAATTTGTCTGCGTGCCGTAGCGTAGTTATTGTATTTATATAAATGGTGTATTATACTGCATCATTATGCGCCCGTAGCTCAGGGGATAGAGCGTCGGACTACGAATCCGCAGGTCGGGGGTTCAAATCCCCCCGGGCGCTTTTGAATATTTTGCCCCCTGCAGAAACACAACATTAAAAACTCAATACTCAAGAAAAACAACCGAATAAGGTTTAGTTTTGAATCTTGAATTTTTAATCTTTGAGATTGAACGGATGTTCGCCGCAATCCCCGCTATTTATTGCGAGGTCAAGGCGAACTATACGATTAACATATTCCATACCGACGAAGAATCCACGCTGTTTACGGCGTGGTTCTTCAATCTTAAATATTTAATTTTGAATTTTTCCGCCATTCTATTTCCCTCCCTCGACGGGAAGGACTCAGGGAGGGTGACGTCGTGTCTGTGAATCTCCCCCTGACAAGGGAGATGCAAGGGGGTTAGATCCGAAAAACCGCACAATGTCGTTCCCGTTGAG
>JAJYLM010000027.1 GCA_021787655.1 bacterium | reverse complement strand
GGAAAGGACCATGACCCTCAGGAAGGGACAGACCAGGAAAAAAAAGAAGTAGTCTGCGCTCTGTCAGGGAACACCAGCGGTCCTGCATCTGTTCACGTTGCATACCTCTCTTCACCGTTGTGCACGCAGAAGTGTGCAGCAGGAGGTGTACGAATACCGCCCGTCTGCATACCTGCAGTGTCCTGATTTTAGTATATTGTATACAATATTTGTTGACAGAATCCCCTGTTCCTCATAGGATACCATCAGGGTCAACCCTGGCAGAAGGAAGGAGATCGAATATGGATAGGGCTGCTTTCTTCGGGTAAGCAACTATATGGGCTGGATCGGTAAAGTGTTCCGGCAGAAGAAGGTGAACTCAGACAAGCTCCTGAGCGAAATTCAGCTCAAATTTTCAATTTTTCTCGATATTCTCGATACCAACAACAGGATATTGAAGATCATCGGCGACATGGAGGAAAAATCCCAGGGCGAATATTGCTTCGATATCAATTACATCATCACCAGTGTCCAAACCCTTCGAACCGACGTTCAACATTTGACGGACAGGTTAATCCTCATCGGAGGAGAGAAATACGGCGTCTTACGGGAACGGTTTACTGCACTCGATGCGGACCTCCAGAACATTGTCCACGGGAGAACGGAGATCCGGCGCGATGATTTTACCCTGCCGTTGCACCGGATCACCAAAGAGCACGCGTCGAGTGTCGGAAGCAAGATAGCACAGCTGGGTGAGATCCGGTCCCGGCTCGGGATGTCCGTACCCGAAGGCTTTGCAATTACTGCATGGGCATACAAGCACTTTGTGGCAGCGAACAACCTGCAGGAAAAGATCGATACAAGTATCCATTCCCTCGATATAAAAAATTCCGGGGATCTGATCGCCCGGAGCGGACAGATACAGGATATGATCAGGTCAGGCACAGTGCCGGATGATCTTACGGGTGCGATCCGCGGCAGTTTTGCGGAATTGCGGAGGACTTCATCCGCACAGGGGTTTGCCCTGCGGTCGAGCGCACTGGGTGAAGATACCCTGTTCAGTTTTGCCGGCCAGTATGCCACGTACCTCAACGTTCAGGAACGCGAGATTATAGACCGCTACCGGGATGTTCTTGCAAGCAAGTTTACACCCAAGGCCATCTACTATTTTATGAGCCATGCGCTGTCAGAGGCTGAGCTTGCCATGGGCGTCGGGTGCATGGAGATGATAGATGCAGCTGTCAGCGGCGTGATCTATACGCTGGACCCGGTTCACCCGGCGGAACACTGCATGCTGATCAACGCCATCTTCGGTCTCGGAAAATACCTGGTCGACGGAACCGTGACCCCGGACGTATTCAAGGTTTCCCGCGAGGACAGGTCTGTTCGTGAGACCAGCATCGCCGTAAAACCTCTGAAACTCTGTATCCATCCTTCGGGAGGAGTCCGGCAGGAGCAGGTCCCGGAATCCATGCAGCGTGTGCCGAGTCTCGACACATCAGAGATACAGAACCTGCTTGACGCCGGTCTCGGTATAGAAAAGCACTACGCGTGTCCGCAGGACATTGAATGGGTCATCGATCAGAACCGACGGCTGTACATACTCCAGGCAAGGCCACTGCGGGTCATGGATATAAAACAGGTCCAGGCTTCATCCGGTTTTCCGGAAGCTGCGCTCCTGGTGACAGGGGGCACGACCGTTTGTCCCGGAGCAGGGGCAGGGAAGGTCTTCCATGCAGACAGTCCCCAGGACCTTTCCCGCATGCCAGAAGGGTCTGTCCTTGTCACCCGCAGTCCGTTTCCCGGGATTGTCATGGCCATCAACAGGGTGAAGGCCCTCGTGACCGTGCAGGGGGGGACAGCAAGCCATATGGCAACGATAGCCCGGGAATACAGGATCCCGATGATTGCCGGGATTTCCGGTGCATTCGACATTCCCTCAGGGAGCGAGGTGACCGTCGATGCCACGGGAACAGCGGTCTACAGCGGCCTGTGCGATGGCATCCTGCAGGTGCGGCAGAGCGACGATTCCGTGTCTGCCCGTCCCCCGGTTCTCGAACTGCTTCGAAAAGTGCTTGATAAGATCTCGCCCCTGAATCTCCACGATGCAACCGCGGATACTTTTACACCGGTCCACTGTGAAACGTTCCACGATATAACCAGGTTTGTCCACCAAAAGGCGATGGAGGAGATGTTCACGTCATGTTCTGCTGTCGGATGCTCGGACGATATCGGCATCCGGTTGAAAAGCAGCATACCTCTGGCGATCAACATCGTTTACGTCGACCGGAAGATGGATGATTATGCCGGCACCAGGGAAATCGTGGAAACCCAGATCGAATCCTTACCGATGACGGCATTCTGGAACGGCATAAAAAAAGAAGGCTGGCCGCCGACGCCGGGCGTTAATTTTGGCGGACTGGTCTCGGTCATGTCAGCCCAGGTCCTGAATCCGCAGGGGAACGGCTTTCTGGAAAGGAGCTTCGCAATCCTCGGGAAGCACTACATGCTCCTCGGTTTACATATGGGGTACCATTTCAGCACCGTCGAGGCCCTGTGTACGGACGATCCCGGAAAGAATTATATCAGGATGCAGTATAAAGACGGGGGCGCAGCGCTCGAACGCCGGATCCGGAGGATAAAGGTGCTTGCGGATATTCTGTCAATCATGGGGTTCTCGAGCGTTCGGGAAGCCGACTTTCTCGATTCCTCGATTCATTATCAGAGCAGCACGCTGCTGTTGTCCTCCCTGGAAATTCTCGGCAGGCTGACCATGATGTTCAAGCAGCTCGATATGGCGCTCGCAAACGATGCAGTCGCCGGATGGTACCGGCAGGATTTTTTGAAACGGCTTGATCTCCCGCAGGCCGCAGGTGTAAGGGTATGAAGCAGGGAACAACGGGGATAAAACCGTTCGTCGGCAGCATACTCGGGGCCCGTTCCTTTGCGGTCATAACGCTCGTGCTCTTCCTCCTGATTATCGGTACCGCCTTCTTTCTGGTCTATCAGAACGCCAATATCATGCGGAACCAGATCAACGGGGATTTCAACCAGCAGCAGCTCATTCTTGCCCGGCAGGCTGCATACCAGATACAGGCAAACCTGGACGATATCAAGACCGGGGTGCTCAGTCTCCGGCGGTTGGCGGCTGGAAGCCCGGTGTCCTCGCTCAGGGAGGCCATGAAGGTTGTCTTCAGTCAACATCAAAACAAAGGATTGATCGATATCGGATACATCGGCAAGGACGGCCGGAGCTACGAGGTGTACAACGCCCGGAATACCCTTGCAACACGGGAAGGGCAAGCAGGCCGGTTGTCCGGCACCGGGTCTGCCGGTTCCCTGGTGTTCGGTCCGCTGCAATCAACGGAATCGTCCGGCGGCAGTGTCACTATTACCGGTACTTTTTTTACGGACGGTGTGCCGAACTCATCGTCTGCAGTACGGCTCTTTGCAACGATCGATGTCAGCAGGCTCGTTCAGACGGTCACGAGCAGGATTCGATCGGGCAGGACCGGTTATGCCTGGGTCATTGACGAAACCGGCATGTTTCTCTACCACCCGGAACAGGACTTCATCGGCAGGGACGCCTTTTCAGTCAGGAAGGAGCGGAAGCCGTATATCACCTTTGCTGAAATCAACCGGATCATGAAGGAGCGGATGCTGAACGGCGAGGAAGGAACAGGCATCTACATCAGCGGCTGGCACCGCGGCGTCCACGAGGGCGAACTGACGAAGCTGATCGCGTATACGCCCGTGAAAAGTTCCCTGCTCGGGCAGGGACATATGTGGTCGGTTGCCGTTGTTGCCCCGATTGCGGAAGTCGCACAGGCAGTCCACTCCATGTATGTGCGGCACTTTGTCGCAGAGGCGGCCCTGATAGCAGGCCTGTTCTTCTTCGGATTTATCGTTATAACCTACCAGCAAAGAATATCAGCGTCCCTGAAAGAGCAGGTCAGCGAGCAGGAACGGTATTTGTCGAACGTGCTCCAGAATTCCGTGGATGCAATCATCTTCATCGATACCGAAAATAAGATACAAACGTGGAACAAGGGAGCAGAGCTGATCTTCGAATATACCGCGGACGAGATGATCAATCAGAGCTTTCACAGGATCATCCCCCCGGAGCTGGATGCAGAAACGGAGATCCGTGACATCGAACAGCAGGTTTTGGCGAACGGGTATGTGAAGGATTACCGCGCGCCCCGCATCACCAAAACCGGCCGCAGGATCACGGTCGACATATCGCGGACGCTGGTCCGGTCAAAGGACGGAAAGATCATCGGAAGTACCGCCATTATCAAGGACGTAACGGATAAAATAGAACTCGAGCAGAAAATATACAATACGGAAAAGCTGGCATCGATTGGGACCCTTGCTGCCGGCGTCGCGCACGAGATCAACAATCCCCTGTCCATCATCCTCGGGTTTGCCGATCTGCTGAAGGAGAGGTACCGGGACGAGGCACAGACGTATGGGGATCTGGGTATCATCGAACAGCATGCACGCAGTGCAAAAAAAACCGTCGAAAACCTGCTGGGGTTCGCACGCATCACCGAAGGACTCGAGGAAACGATCGATGTCGCTTTCTGCGTCAATACGGTCGTCACGATCGTCCGGAATACGCTGATGACGAAAAAAATAAACATCGTCATGCACCTGCCGGAACACCTGCCGAGAGTACGCGGGGACGGCCGGGAATTCCAGCAGGTCATCTTCAATCTCATCAACAATTCGGTTGCTGCAATGCAGGGCGGGGACGGCATCCTGACCATTTCCGCTTCCCTGGAGAACGGATGGGTCAGTGTGCATGTTGCCGATACCGGTGCAGGCATACCCGACAAGATCAAGCCGCGGGTATTTGACCCCTTTTTTACCACCAAGAAGGTCGGCGAGGGTACGGGCCTCGGCCTGTCCCTGTGCTACGGAATCATGAAAAAATACGGAGGGAAGATAAGCTTCTCGAGCATATCAAAAGAAGACCGCCCGGACCAGCCCTGCGGCACAACGTTCACCGTTTCCCTGCCGGTCGTCAGGGAAAGCCCGCCGGATTCAACGGCCAAGGAGAATAGCCTATGAAGTACAACATCCTCGCTCTCGACGATGAGCCGCACATGCTCATGCTGCTGGAGCGGATCATTCAGGAGAAGACGTCCTACACGATACTGACGACGAATAACGCACTCGAAGTCCCGGAGATACTCGGACAGCACAGCTTTGATGTAATCATCGCGGACCTGAAGATGCCGGGCATGGACGGGATGGACATACTCCGCCTGGTCAAGCAACAGAAGCGCAGCGAGGAGGTCATCATCATTACAGCGTTTGGCTCCCTTGAAACGGCGATGGAGGCGCTCTCCCTCGGCGTGTTCGATTATGTGACCAAGCCGTTCAAAAAAGAACATCTCATCTTCGCAGTGGACAGGGCAGTGCAGTGGCAGGCCATGAAGCGTATGGTGAACGAACTGTCCCCGATATTCGACCTGGAACCGTATGAACAAGCAGTCCGGGCGTTCGAGAAGACCTACCTGCACAGACTTTCAGAACGGTGCAAGGGGAACATCACTATGATGGCAGGCCGTTCCGGCCTGCCTGAGGAAGCAATAGCGCGGGTTCTCGGACAACGGAATCCGTAACGCAAGGAGGAGAACACGATGGACATGAAAAAAGCGGGAGATCTTATGATCTCTCTCGACAAGTATCCGCACATACCGTACTGGTTCACCCTGCGGCAGGCAATGGCTGAAATGGAGCATGCAGAATTTGAAATAAACGGCAGCACGTGCCCGTGCAGGGTCCTGCTCGTTTTTGACGAGAAGTACCAGCTGCTCGGGACCGTCAGGAGGAGGGACATCTTGCGGGGGCTGGAACCCGGGTTCCTCTCCAACCTCGTTCTCGAACAGCGGAAACAATTCTTCGATGCCAAGACCGACAGGCAAGCGGCAGATGCCGGTATCGGCAAATTGAAGCACGGCATCCTGGAGCGTGCCCAGCGGCCGGTGAGCGATATCATGCGGATCATCAAATCAACCGTTCAGTACGATGACCATATCATACGGGTCGTCTATGAGATGGTCGATTCGAACGTGAGCGTTATCCCCGTGATCAGGGACGGCAGGGTGGTCGGTGCGATCAGGAGCGAAGATGTGTTCCACGAGGTCGCACTCTTCATGCTGGAGTGAACGGTTACCTCAGCAGCCATGGTTACGACTATCAAAAAAATATTTCCCTGCAGTGCATGGTTTGAGCACTACGGCAGTGCCCAGGTCCGTTCGGATCTGATCGCGGGCATCACGGTTGCCCTGGTCCTGATACCGCAGTCCATGGCGTATGCGAAGCTTGCCGGGCTGCCTGTTTACTACGGCCTGTATGCGGCCTTTCTGCCGCCGATGATTGCCGCGGTGTTCGGATCGAGCTACCAGCTTGCAACGGGCCCGGTCGCCGTTGTTTCCCTGATGACAGCGGCAGCGCTTGAACCGCTGGCAACCGCCGGAAGCCAGGGGTTTATCGCGTACGCCATTCTCATCGCGTTCCTTGTCGGCATCATCCAGCTGCTGCTGGGCCTGTTCAAGCTCGGCCTGGTCGTCAATTTTCTTTCCCATCCGGTTGTCAATGGTTTTACCAATGCAGCAGCGCTTATTATTGCAACGTCGCAGCTTCCGAGCATCTTCGGGGTTGACGTGGAGAACAGGGCGCATCACTACGAAACCGTCTACGATACGATCAGGATGTCGCTGACGGGAACCCACCTGCCGACCCTGGGGCTTGCGGCGCTTGCGTTTGCCATCATGATACTCCTCAGGAGGATCAATCCCCGCATACCCAATGTTCTCGTTGCGGTCGTCGTAACCACCCTCATATCCTGGACAACAGGATTTGAGCGAACCTATACTGCAGGTACTGCGCAGATAGCCTCTCCCGAGGTACAACGGCTCCTCGCAGGGTATACTGCGGCAATGGACAGCGCCGATCGATCGATGAACGAACGGACGCTGCTGGGCAGCGGGGTTGCAGCAAAGGAGAAGCAGTTCGGCCGGCGTTCGTCCGAGGTCATGGAGCAGAAGTACCAGATTGCCCTGCTCAACCTCAGGATCGAAGAACAAAAAAAACAGATCAGGCGCATCCGTGAGGAACTCCGTGCCGTCCGGTTTGCCGGTGTGCGCCAGGCAGACGGCAGCATGCTGTTCTTTGTCGCCGGGAGCGTCCCGGCCGGTACCCGGGTGGACGGCACCCGGTGGCGCATAAAAACAGGCAACCAGAGAATAGGCGGACAAACGATCACCCTTGCCGGAGGCGGGGCAGTCGTCGGGAGTATTCCGGCAGGCCTGCCTGCTTTCAAACTGCCGCACATAGACGCCGGTGTGGCGTTCGGCCTGCTTCCCATTGCGGCCATTATATCCCTGCTCGGATTCATGGAAGCGATCTCTATTGCCAAGGCAATGGCGGCAAAAACAGGGCAGCGGCTTGATCCCAATCAGGAGCTCATCGGCCAGGGTGTTGCCAATATCGCCGGCTCATTCAGTCAGGGATATGCCGTGTCCGGTTCATTCTCTCGTTCGGCTGTCAACCTCCAGGCCGGCGCTGCGACCGGCATGTCGAGCGTCTTCACCAGCATTGTTGTCCTGATATCCCTGTTATTTTTTACACCGCTGCTCTACTACCTTCCCCAATCAGTGCTGGCTGCCATCATCATGATGGCTGTCGTCAATCTCGTCAACGTCAAAAGCTTTGTCCATGCATGGCAGGCGCAGAAATATGACGGGATCATCGCTGTCGTGACCTTCGTGTGCACGCTCGTCTTTGCTCCGAGCCTCGATATCGGCATCATGACAGGCGTCGCCCTTTCCCTGATATTGTTCCTGCTCAGGACCATGAATCCGGACATCGCCATGTTGTCGAAATATACGGACGGAACGTACAGGAACTCCCGGCGGTTCAATCTCGCACAGTGCAGGCATATAGCGGTGATCCGGTTCAACCGATCCCTGTTTTTTTCAAACGTCAATTATCTTGAAGAAAAAATACTCAACGTCGTTTCGTCCATGCCCGAGCTCAGGCATATCGTGATCGTTGCGAATGCCATCAATGAGCTCGATGCGTCCGGAGAAGAAACGCTTTCCCTGATGGTCTCGAGGCTGCGCGAGGCCGGGTACGATATTTCTTTCAGCGGGTTCAACGATGCCATCCTCGACGTTCTCAGACGCACGCATTTGTACGAAAAGATCGGAGAAGACCACTTGTTCCGGAACGTGGCCTTTGCGATCGACAGGCTCTACGAGTCAACCCATACGAACACCGGAGAGCGGGAGTGCCCCCTGATCAAGGTATGTTTCAAGGGCCTGGAAGTGACACCCGATATCAAGCACAGGTCCGTCATTACCGAAGGTCCGGGGTAAGGACCGGGAGAGAACTATGCCGTCAGCCGTGGATAACTATAGAGTATATTGTATGCAGAACAGCTTGACAGGCCTGCACGCGCACCCTATTCTGAGTGCACGTCCGGCGGCAGATCATGCCGCACCGTTGAGGCGTGCCGCTGATCGCGACAAAACCTGCGGGCAGCAGCGAAATGAAGCAAGGACGCGCGCGGGTGTATGTTGGGTACCCCAGGAAAGGTGGGTTTTGTGAGCAGCATTCGAAGGAACGACAGCGCAGTACGGTTTGAAATTCAGAAATTCAGGTCTATCCTTGACGCAAACAATACCGCATTGACCGCTATTGCCAAGCTGCAGGAACTACTCCGGAAGGACCAGCCGTTGAGGTATGCAGACATCGCGGGAAAAACGACCTCCGTGATGACGGAAACCTTCAAGATGGTCAGGAGCCTGAACGAACTGTCCAACAATAAATATGCCAATTTGTTCAGTGTCTTCGAGAAGGCTGCTGCTGCCATCAGCACCAGGCTCGGGGAGAATCTGAACTACCGCGAAAAAAAGGTGATCGATAAACTGATCATCCCCTTTACGGAGCGTGAGAGCACAGTTGCGGAGGCAGTCGGTGAAAAGATATCGTTTCTGTGTGACCTGCAAGGCAAATGCAGCGGTTCTGTCCCGGACGGCTTTGCAATAACCGGATGTGCATATGATGCCGTCATGAAGGAGAACGGTCTGAACAGCACGATCGACGCGATGCTCCACGACCTTGACTGCACGGATATGGAAGCACTCTACAGGACCAGCAGTAAACTACGGCAGCTCATTCTCAGCGCGCGGATACCGGATGCCCTGCATCAGGCACTCCAGAATGCGGTCGCGGTGTTGAAGGCAGGTGGTCCGCCTGAGCTTCGCGTTTCTGTCAGAAGTTCTGCGCTCTTTGAATCGAACGTTTATACAAGCTTTGCCGGACAGTACAGGACGGTATTGAACGTTGCCGGGGACGATATTGAAGATGCGTACCTCCAGGTTCTTGCAGGGAAATTCACCCCCGAAGCAATGGTCTATGCCTCACTGCACGGGTACGATATCGGCAGCATACGCATGTGCGCGGGTGCCCAGCGGATGGTCGACGCACAAACTTCGGGGATCATGTATACCCGGTGGAACGGGCGCCGGCAGGTGATGATACAATCGATTTATGGACTCGGCCTGTACATCGTCAACGGTTCGCTTGTACCGGACACGTTCATGTATGACAGCGGGCTTCACAGAATACTGTCCCGGCGTACGGGAGACAAGCCTGTCATGCTCGTCTGCGATCGATTCGGAACGCGGGAAGAGCGGGTCCCTGAAGAACGGGCAAAGACGCCGAGCCTTGAAAACGATCAGATCGCCGCACTTGCAGGCATCGGGGAAAAACTGAGCCGCCTGTATCAGGCGCCCCTTGATATCGAATGGGCAATCGATGCCCGGTCCAATATCTTTCTCCTGCAATGCCGGTACCTGCTCCCGGTACAGGAGTATGAATCACGGGATGATGAACAATACGGCTTTGATATCGAGTGGGCGGTTGATGAGCACGGAGAGCCCTACATCCTTGACTATACCGAACGGTCCCGCAAAAAACGTAAAACCGTGCACACCGCGGCACTCCCCGGAACAGCGAATGACGTTCTGCTCGACGGCGGCATTACTGCGTCGGCTGGTGTTGCTGCAGGAAAGGCCTATAACGTGAACAGCGAGCTCGGAAGTATGACATTCCCCGCCGGCGCCCTGATCATCACCAGGACTGCGCACCCGAGGCTCGCAGTGCTGTTGAAAAAGGCCGCCGGCATTCTGGCGGAAAAAGGTGATGTAACAGGACATCTCGCAACCGTTGCCCGGGAGCTTGGCATACCCGCCTTGTTCGGTACGGGGCCCGTCGTCCTGGAAGACGGTACGGCTGTCACCCTCGATGCGACAGAGAGAAAGGTGTACCGGGGGACTGCCGTTGACCTGACAGAGGCCGGCAGCGAGACGAGGAGGAAGACCCCGGTGCAGATGCTGCTCGAAGGTCTGCTCAAAGACATTGCAGTCCTCAACGTTCCGGACCCGTCAAATTCCAACGCACAGGCCATGAAATGCAGAACCATCCATGACATAATACGGTTCGTGCATCAGATCGCGATCGAGGAGATGTTCAAGGCCTGCGACAGCACCGTGGCAAAGGGCTGCCGGGCCAGAAAGATCATCTCACCGGTACCGATGGAACTGATCGCTTTCGATCTCGGCGGAGGAATAGCAGAGAATGCCCCGGAAGGCGATGTCCCCCTGGACTCCGTGACGTCCGCACCCATGAGGGCGCTCTGGGAGGGAATGACGCACCAGGGGATAAAATGGTCGGGGGAGAGGAACATCAATCTTTCCGGCCTGATCTCGGCCATGACGAATTACATGGTCGACGAAGGTGCAGAGGTGCGCGGTCTCGGTGCTCCAAGCTATGTGTTCATTTCCGACCGGTACGTGAATTTCAACTCGCGGGTCGGGTATCATTTTGCCACGATAGATGCGCTGGCAGGAGACCAGCCCGAGTCCAATTATATTAACTTCAGGTTCAGCGGCGGGGCGAATACGCTCGACAGGAGGAGCAGACGGGCGGTGCTCATCGAAAGGATCCTCCGCGATGCGCAGTTCTTGTGTGTGCGCACCATGGATACGGTCAACGCACACCTGCGCAACCGTTCCGCAGCAGAGATGCAGGCGAAGCTCGAATATCTCGGCAGGCTGCTGGGCTTTGTCAACAGGCTGGACATATCCATGGTCGCGGACAGCGATATTGATAAATACTATCAGGCGTTCAAGGAACACCGGTACAGCGTGCTGTGAGGGAACCGTATGACGACGAGCAAACCACGGTACTATAAGCTGCTCAAATACAAGCTGTTCCTGACCGTTTTCATCGTCAGCACCCTGCCCCTGACCATCATCTACATCATGAGTTCCCTGTACTACACCAGGGCGATTCGCAGCAAGATCGAGAGCGTCCTCGTCAATATCGCGGAGAATCGCACCGATGCAATCGAACTCTTTTTGAAGGAAAAGACAGAGCAGCTGTCCGTCCTGGGCAACCTTTACACCTACGAGTACCTCAGGAACAGGGGTAACCTCGAACGGCTCTTTCAATCGCTGCAAAAAGAAGGCAGGGATTACGTCGATATCAGTATCGTCGATCAGGGCGGAAGGGCGGTCAGCTACGTCGGACCGTATAACCTGAGCGGCATGGATTACCGGAACGAGAAATGGTTCAAAGAGGCGATGGTGCGGGGCAGCTACAAGAGCGACGTGTTCCTCGGGTTCAGGCGATTCCCCCACTTCATCATAGCGGTCAAAAAACCATTTGACGGAAAGACGTTTATCATACGGAGCACCATCAATACGGACGCCCTCAGGTCCCTGATGCGTATCGCGGAAGTGGAGGCCCCGGTCGAAGCGTTTATTCTGAACGGACAGGGAATTTACCAGATCCCGCCGGCGCAGGATGGGGAGATAGCAGGGAGGTCTTTCCTCGTGCCCGGCCGGCCGTCTGCAGGAACAAAGCTGTCAGAGGTGCGGGACACCAAAGGTGCGTCGTTTTACTGTGCGCAGTCATGGATCCCGGACAGTGACTGGGTTGTCGTCGTTCTGCAGGCAATGAAGAACAATATCGAGCCGCTGACCGGAGCAATGAGGATCGGGGAGGTTCTGTTCGTCGGCGGCATCCTGTGCATCTTCATTCTTTCCTCACTCGTTTCGGCGTGGTTTACGAACAGGTTGTATGCGTCGGACATGCAGCGTGCGACGCTCAACAACCAGTTGATCCAGGCTGAGAAGATGGCTGCCATCGGAAGGCTTGCGGCGGGTATCGCACACGAGATTAACAACCCTGCAGCGATTATCAGCAATGAGGCCGGGTGGATGCAGGACATGATTCAGGAACAGAGCGGTGCCGGAACGGCCCCTGATTACGGCGAATTCGAAAAAAGCATCGGGCAGATCAAGAAGCAGGTCGACCGCTGCAAGGGTATAACATCGAGGCTGCTGGGATTTTCGCGGCGTGTCGGGGAAGGGAATGAACCGGTCAACATAAATCAGCTGCTCGATGAGGCCCTGTTCTTTCTCGAAAAAGAGGCGAAGCACGAAAACATCCAGATCGCGAGGAAGTATGATGCCGATCTCCCCCTGTGGAACGGAAATGCATCGCAGATAGAGCAGGTGTTCCTCAATATCATTACCAACGCAATGGATTCGATCCGCGGCAGGGGTACCATCACCCTGGTCACCCGAACCGTGAACAGCGCTATCGTTGCCAGTATTCATGATACTGGCACCGGCATTCCCAGGGAATACCTGCCGAGGATCTTCGAACCGTTTTTCTCGACCAAGCGCCATAGGGGCGGCACGGGGCTTGGCCTTTCGATCTGCTATGAGATCGTCAAGAGTTTCGGAGGAGACATCACCGTAGAGAGCGAGCCGGACAAAGGCACAACGTTCATCATACGCCTGCCGGTCAGGAGTCCGGAATAGTCTTCAAATGTAAGCGAGGAGGAAACGATGGAAAATATCACCCTGTTGCTGGTGGACGATGAAATAGAGTTTGTTGAAACGCTGTCAAAAAGACTTGCGAAAAGGGGCTTCACTGCGCCTTTCGTGACGACCGCACGGGACGCCCTTGATAAGATCATGACGATGCAGGTCGATGTCGCGATACTCGACGTCAGGATGCCGGAAATGGACGGCATCACGCTGCTCGGTGAGATAAAAAAGATCCAGCCGCTTGCCGAGGTCCTGCTGCTGACCGGTTATGCGTCTGTGCAATCCGGCATCGAAGGCATGAAGAAAGGGGCATTCGATTATATTATGAAACCGGCGGATATCGACGAGCTCGTCAAAAAGATTCGCGATGCATACGAGAGGAAAAAGCAGCAGGAAGACCGGATCGCAAAGGCAGAAACGAAAGCGCCGAACTACAGGTAAAACACACCTGAACAATAGACTTGACAATGCCGGCGTTGCAGTGTACTTATATTGTATACAGTATACAAAATATGGAGGTGATACCTATGTATTCCATATACCTGAAAAGGCTGCTGGCTGCCCTTACGAGAGTACTGGTACTCTTGTGTCTCCTCTGTTGTTTTCCCGGTCTCATATTCGCAGAAGAAAAGGCCCTTCCCCTTCATTATACAGCGAACACCCAGGGGCTTTCCGGGGTAGAACTCTGGTATGCCAACCTGTACAACAATAACAGGTTCTCCTGTGCCCTTGTCACAATCCTCATTATACCCGTCGTGGGATTTATCCTCGGTTCAGTGGCGGATTTTTTTATCAGCAGGACGGGTCTCGATCTGAAGTCAAGAGCGAAGTAGCACAAGGAGAACTGTATGGAATGGTACAGCATGCACATGCCGATTTCCGGGGTAACGATATTCTGGCCGGGGTTGATACTGCTCGGGTTTGGCGTTGGTGTTATCGGCGGTTTTTTCGGCATGGGCGGCGGCTGGCTCGTTACCCCGGGCCTCAATATCCTGGGGTTTCCGATCAGTTTTGCAATCGGTACGGACCTTGCCCAGATGTCGGCAAATTCGATCGTCTCGACGATGCGGCATGCGAAGTTCGGCAACGTGGACTACAAGCTCGGAACGATCATGATCATCGGCACGCTCGCAGGTGTGGAAATGGGCGCGCGTCTCGTTCTCTATCTTGAGATGCTTGGTCTTGTCGGAAGCGTTATACGGTATTGCTACATGGTCCTGCTGGTGTTGATATCGTGGACCGTCTTTACCGATATTGCGAAGCAAAAAAAACAGTTTATCGTTGACGCAAATGAAGAAACGGCTGTTGGTATCGACTGGTACAAGAGGCTGCACAGAATAAAGATTCCGCCGATGGTCCATTTTAAAACAGCCGGAGTCTATTGCTCGGTCTGGCTGCCCGTGTTGATCAGCTTTTTGATCGGGCTCGTGTCCGGTACCCTCGGTATCGGCGGAGGGCTCATTGTCCTGCCTGCTTTTATTTATCTGATTGGTTGTCCGACGCATGTTGCAGTCGGAACGAGCCTCTATGGCGTCATGTTTTCCGGTCTGTACGGTACCTTCACGTATACCATGAAAGGACGCACCGAGCTTGCAGCCGCACTGATCATGATACTCGGAGCGGCATTCGGTGCGCAGATAGGAACGATTGCAACGAAGTACATAAAAGGATTCGCGATTAAATACGCCTTTGGATTGTCGGTCATCGGCGTCTTTGTTTCCATAGCCCTGAAGCAGTTTGCAGACAAGTTTCCGGTGCGCCAGCACATGCTGCTCTCGATCTCGACGGTGATCATCTTCGGACTTGTCATACTCCTCTGCACTTATATTACGGTAAAAATGATTCAAGGTGCCCGGAAGGAATTGAAAGAGAAGAGAACCAAGACCATGACGCAGAAGATGTGAGCGGTTCATGTATCCACGAGCGGCGAAAAAACCTCTGAATTCTTATGGACACAGCCGCTGAACTTTTTTAGAGACGACGAATAGCGCACGGGTGGTTCAATGCTCATCAGTCGCATAGAAACGTTCATCCGGAAAATGCTCCGGAGAGCCGTCCACGATAAACGTGCGAAGCGGAGGGGAGATCCTTCGTCCATTATTATTCAAAAATATCACTTCTTCCAGGAGGTACTGTCCTGCAACAATGACATCTTAAAACTGATCGGCGGGCTCGAGGATTCGCTCGCCGGCAACAACGTATTCGGATTCAGCGATATTCAGGACAGTGTCGATCGCATATGTCTGAAGACCCTCCACCTGATGAAGGCCCTCAATCATCTCTCGGATGAAAAGTACACGGCCTTATATGCACAGCTTGAGCGGATCACTGCAGCGCTGCGTCATGCAGCAACAGTCATGCCGGTAACGGTTATGCACGAGTTGGTGATCCCGTACCGCAGTATCACAAAAAACATGGTCGACGCGGTCGGCGGTAAAAACGCAGCCCTTGGTGATATGAAAAACAGCCTCGGCATAGCCATCCCTGATGGCTTTGCAATAACGACGTACGCTTACGATATGATGCTGCACGAGAATAAGCTGCAGGATAGGATCCGCAGGGCACTGACCATGCTGGATCTCAACGATCAAAAGAGTAGAGATGCCGCAAGCAGGGAAATCCGGGATATGATACTGAACAGCGAACTGCCGGCGCCGCTCCTGCAGGCGATCGACCAGGCGTTCGACTCCCTGGGGAAAACCTCTCTACGGCCGGTACGGATTGCAGTCCGGAGCAGTGCCATCCTTGAAGACAGCCTCCTGTCCTTTGCCGGACAGTACGAAAGCGTCCTGAATGTGAGCAGGGAAAATATACCTACAGCGTACCGCCAGGTGCTCGCGAGCCTGTACCATCCTTCAGCTATTGTCTATCGTGCCCATAAAGGCCTCGCGGGGTATGAACAAAAGATGGCCGTGGGCTGTATGGTCATGATCAACGCCAGGGCAGCCGGTGTGGTCTATACGAGAGACCCGAACAATCCGGACAGCGATACTGTGTTGATCAGTGCGGTTGTTGGGCTTGGGAAGTCCGCAGTCGACGGCACAGCGACTCCCGATATCTACAGCGTCGATCGCAGCAGCGGTAAAACCGTGAACGCCCGGATTGCTCCAAAACACAGCATGCTGGTTCCTGATCCCGGCGGCGGAATACGGAAAGTTGTAACCGGTCAGTCAGTCGACGAGCCCTGCCTTGATGAGCAGCAGCTGCGGCGAATAGCAGATACTGCCGTTAAGATAGAGCGCGCGTATACCATGCCCCAGGACATAGAATTCTGTATTGACGGGCAGGGCGCCCTGTTTATACTCCAGGCCAGGCCGCTTCGGTTTTCCTCACGAAGTATCAGACAGAGAAAAAAATACGACGGCTACGAGGTCATTACCGGGGATGGCAGCACTGTGTGCCCCGGCATCGGCATCGGCACGGCGTTTATCGTGCAGCAGGAACACAGCATCAAGAGTATACCTGCAGGGTCTGTGCTTGTTGCACGCCACTCATCGCCGGAACTGGTGAGATTCATGGACAAGGTCAGTGCAATTGTAACTGAGACCGGCGGTATAGCTGGTCACATGGCGACGATAGCGCGGGAGTTCAATATTCCGACCATTACCGATGCGTCCCATGCAACGTCCATGATCAGGCAGGGCGATACGATTACCGTTGATGCAGATTCGGCATATGTCTACCGAGGCGCTGTCAGGGAGTTGAGCATGGTAGAAAAAGAAAAGCCGTCCATCATGAAGTACACTCCGGTCTATGATGTCCTCAGGAAGATCAGTGATTCGATCATTCCCCTCAACCTTACGGATCCCCGCAGTGCCGTGTTCAGGCCGGACCACTGCACGACGATCCACGACATTACACGCTACTGTCACGAAACAGCGATCTCGGTCATGTTCTCCACGAGCGAAGCCGTGACCAGCATGGCCCCGGTCGTGAAAGCCGGCATTCGACTCCCGATAGATCTGCACGTGCTGGATATAGGAAACGGCATTCAGGGGGAGCTCAGACATGGCATGCTTTCCCTGGAAAACATAGCGTCAATACCGTTTGCCGCATTTATGAAGGGGTTGACGAATCCCGGTATTCACTGGTGGGAGCCGAGGAGGATCAACCTCCAGGGATTTTTCTCCGTTGTAACGTCCAGCGCAACGCGTGTCCTGGATCATGAAAAGCCGCTCGGCAACCGCAGTTACGCGGTCATTGCAAAAGAATACATGAATTTCAATTCACGCGTCGGTTACCACTTCAGCACGATCGATGCCTACTGTGACGAGGTCAAAGACAACAACTACATTACCTTTTACTTTCAGGGCGGCGCGTCCGAAGATATCAGAAGGCTAAGACGGGTACGGTTTCTGTCCGGTGTCCTCCGTGCCCTCGGTTTTGTTCCCGAAACAAAGGGTGACCATGTGATGGCATACCTGAGGAAAGAAAACAAGGCAGGTATAGAAAAAAGCCTGGATTTGCTCGGAAGGCTTACCCTCTGTTCCCTGCACCTCGATATGCTGATGACAGCGGATGCGAGCGTGGATTGGTTTGTGGACGCATTCCTCAAGGGCAATTACAATTTTGAGCTGTGAACGGCCGGAACGGGCGGACGACAGCATTCGCCTCCCCAACCCCCCTGCAGCAACAGTGTTTACTTTTTATCCGGTGTAGTTCCATGCTGCCTTCCGTAGGTTTCCTTCAACCGCAGAGTTAAAAAGAAGGCGATAACAAACATGACCATCAAAAGCCAGATACCATCGCGAAAGTTGTTTGTCCGCTCCCCGATCAATTCCATGCCGTAGATGGTGACGATCGCCCCGGTGGCGCCGAACACCCAGAGCATGCCCGTGGCACTGCCGGTCAGCCGTTCGCCGACCACCTCGATGGTCATCTGGAACAAGATGGGCAGCAGCGATATGACCATGAATCCGAGGATCGCCGCGAGGACGATGGCCGTGGTGAGGTTGCGGGTCTGCATCAGAGGATACATAAAGATACCGGCGGATATCGTTCCGATGATTAAGAAGGGCCTGCGTTTCTTGATCAGATCCGACAGCAAGGGGATAACGATCGCGCCGACAATACCACCCGCGACCAGAATGCCACCGATCAACCCGCTTTGGTCTTCGGTGAAGCCCTGGGGAAGCAACAGCTTGTCCAGCCAGTTGGTAAACCGTTGAAAAAGCCGACACCGATAAACATGATGCATGCAAGCACGATCATTTCCTTGATGCGGAACAGCTCTTTGTAGGCCTTTATTGGATGGTACGCCTGTTCTTCATGCTGAATCGTTGTTTTGATGGCGGGGTTGTCTTTGGCAAACAGCAAAAATATAACAGAACCGAAAACAACGACCGCATCGTAAATTACCATGACGTGGAAAAGGTCCATATGCTGGATGATGATCGGGGTTATGACAAGACCCGCAATCATTCCCATGAACATTGCCATGGATGCGAGACCATTTGCGATCGCCTCTTCGTTCTTGTTAAACCATACCGATGCAAGCTTGGCGCCGCTGTTCACGATAAACGGTTGTGCAATGGCAATGCCGATCTGGCCGGCGAGAATCCATGCGTAGCTATCGGAGCGCAGCCGCAGCAGCACCGCAACGGCCATGATGATGGAGCCAAGACCGACGGTAAATTTAAAACCCTTTGAATCAAGGATGGCACCAACCGGCAGCGAAAGCAGGAGATTGAATATATTGAAGACCGACAGTAAGAGTACGAATTTGAAATCAGAAATATGGAGCAGCTTTTCAATTGTCGGCTGGATCGCTGCAAAGTTAAGCCAGAGAAACTGCGTGAGGACGACCTGAAACATGAAGAGAACCAAAACCACCCATCGGTATGAACTGTACCTCGTTTGAGTTTGTTCCACAATAACCTCCCCGCACCGTTATTTTTTTTATCATAGGGTATACTGAGCGTGCAGTCAAAGGTTATCTGACACGGGGCTGCGTGCACGGTACCGCGATCACGACTGCAAGCGAAGGCCGTCTTTCCCGGCTGTCGCAGGGAATTCTCTCATATTGACATTCATTGTTTTTACGCATAAGCATATAACCAGGAGGAGGGAAAAATGAGGATCAATCAAACAGTAGGTTGTGTGGAAGTGCTGGGATTGGGGGGCAGGAAGGCGCGATCTGTTTTTCGTTCTCCAGCCGTATTGCTGATTATACTATTCATATCGTCCATGTTCTTTATAGGATGTACCAAGAGCCCCGAAGACGCGCGCAAGGATTTAAGCACGATGAATGTCCCGTACACGCCCACAGAGTTTTTGACCAGTGCGAAGGAAGGCGCGACAAACGTCGTCGAGCTGTTCCTGCAGGCCGGCATGGATGTGAATACAAAAAACTCCGACGGTCAGACAGCGATCATGCTCGCAGCATACTCAGGCCATATCGATACGGTCAGACTGCTGCTGAAACATGGTGCCTATATCAATGTGATCGATAAGTTCGGCGACAGTGCATTGTCCTGGGCGGCGGCAGAGAATCATGCGGACATCGTCAAACTTCTGAAGAAGGCCGAAATAGACAAGTCGTATTAAAGAAAACAGCAGCAGTGTCTGCTGGCATAGAGTAATGGTGCAACGGGGCGTACGGTAGACGCCCCGTTTTTTTACCGTGCTGTTATTTTTCCGGTGCTGACGTTTTCTGTTCGGCAGGTTGTGCGGGGTGGTTCAGTTTTTCAAGGGAACTGAATGCACTCTGC
>JAJYLM010000026.1 GCA_021787655.1 bacterium | reverse complement strand
CTGTCCGCTCCAGGAAAGTACAAAGTGCAGCAAAAAAAGAGCACCGGGTGTTGACCTTGGCTGAAGTTTGGTTATAATAGGATTCACGGTCAGGGACGAATGCCGGGCTGTTGTCAGTAATGGAAACATTTGACATCCTGCGCAGCATAGCACACAAGTGTGGTACACGGTGCAGGTCGGCAACGTTACGATGTGGCCGTTCTTTTCTCGTATGGTGGGTGTAGCTCAATGGTAGAGCATTGGACTGTGGCTCCAAGGGCTGAGGGTTCGAACCCCTTCACCCACCCCATTCAAAACGTCACCGCAGAATTCTGAAACCGTGCGGATTATCTGCTGCTTCGAGCTCCTTGATATCGATCTTGCTAACCCGGGCACCGGGCGGTCCCTGGTAACACCAGCGTATGAACTGCTCCATGACAGCGTTCCCGCCTGCTGCATTCACCTCAACCGAGCCGTCGGGCAGGTTCCTGACCCACCCCTGGATGCCGAGGTTATCGGCTGTTTCCTTGGTACTCGCCCTGAACCAGACGCCCTGAACGCGTCCGGTGATAATGAGCTGCGCATGCCTCTGATTGTCCATACCCGTTGACCCGTGACGGCCGTTGTCCGGAATTCAGGCCTTGATTTCCTTCCTGACCGGCAGGTAAAAGACGAGGACGATCAGCACGATGCTGCCGTCGATCACGAAGTTCGACAGATACAGCAGTGCTCTCTGGTACAGGAAAAAGCTGAGCAGGGAGATGAGTGACGAGGTGGTCTTGCCGACGAGCAGGACAGGCGTCAGGTTGATGTTTTTCAGCACGTCCCTGCTGATCAGGTACGCGATCGCGGTCACGCACGACATGTACGCCACTGCAAGGTCCAGGTAGAACTTCTCGATGTTCTGCGGGAGCGGCTGGAAGTAGCCGATCTTTCCGGATACGATATTGAAGACGTTGATGATGGGGTTGGGAACGATATAAAACAGCGCCCCCACGATCAGGAACGTCCAGAAGAGCAGGATCATCAGGATCCTGTACTGGTTTTGTCCGCGTGTTAATGGTGCCATGGTAACCTCCTCCTTGTCCGTTGCTCAGAGCATGGATTTGACGTAATCGAGCAATTGCGGCATGACCACGCCTGCGGGTCCCCGCAGCATGTACGTGTCGATGTCGGAGTAAAATGTTTCCCGCGGGTTGACGTCGATGATGACCGCGCCGGATTTCTTTGCGTAGCGCGGTATCTCAGAAACCGGGTACACGGTTCCCGATGTCCCGACGATCAGCACCACCTTTGCCTGTTCCACTTCCCGGTACGACTCCGGTATCATATGCACCGGCTCGCCGAACAGCACGACATCGAGCCGCGCCTTGCCGCCGCACGCACACGCCGGCATGGTGTTGATGATACGCTCCATGGAGCCGCTGGCCAGTTCCGTGATCGCCTTCCTGAGGAAGGCAATGAAATCATCCTTGGTAAACTTGAATGTCTCGTTGCACTGCGTACACCTGAACACGTAGATATTCCCGTGCACCTCGATGACGTTCCTGCTCCCGGCCGCCTGGTGCAGGTTGTCTATGTTCTGCGTAATGACGCAGTCGAGAAGCCCGAGCCGTTCCAGCTCCGCGATGGCGATGTGCGCGGGATTGGGCGGCGCGTTGCTGATCGAATTGATGGAGTCCGTCAGAAAATCAATGAGCTTGCCGGGGTTGTTGCGCGCGAGGTCGATGATGCCCTGCGTTGTGCCGAACTCCATGGGATTGAACCGGTCCCACAGGCCTCCCGGGTCCCTGAAGGTCGGTATGCCGCTCTCCTGTGATACACCGGCGCCGGTAAAGGCGACGACATGGCCTTTCTTGACGATCTCTTTGGCAGCCTTTTTTATTGAATCATTCGCCACTCTTTTTTTCCTTTATCGCCTTTTCCCTTTCCCGGGCCCTGAGCTCTTTCTTCAACACCTTACCAATAATATTTTTGGGCAGATCGTCAACAAATTCGATATACTTGGGTATTTTAAAAGGTGCGAGCCGCGTCTGAAGGTAGGCCTTCAGTTCCTCCCCGGCGGCCTGTTCGCCGGACCTGACGACGACGAACGCCTTTGCCTCTTCCCCCATAATACTGTCGGCAACACCGATGACCGCCGCGTCCTGCACCTTCGGGTGCTCGTAGAGCACGTTCTCGATCTCCTTGGGATAGATGTTCTCCCCGCCGCGTATGATGAGGTCTTTCTTCCTGTCGACGATATAAAAATAACCGTCGCTGTCCACATAGCCGATATCACCGGTGTGCAGCCATCCGTCGATGATGGTCTGGGCAGTCTCTTCGGGCCTGTTATGGTAGCGCTTCATGATCGCGCCCCCGCGTATGACGATCTCGCCGATCCCGTTCACCGGCACTTCCCGTCCGTTGTCGTCGATGACCCTGACCTCCTGCCCGGGCAGTGCCTTTCCTATGGAACCGATCTTCCTCGTTCCGTCGAGCGGGTTGATCGTGCTCGCAACGGTGCCCTCGGTCAGGCCGTACCCCTCGACGATCTTCACCCCGTAAACCGCCTCGAACTTTTTGAAGGTCTCCTCGGCAAGCGGTGCAGCGCCGCAGACACCGAATTTCAGACTGCCCAGGTTGTGCTTTTTCACGTCGTCAGCAATCAGCAGCAGGATGTTGTAGATGGCCGGGACCCCGCTGAAAAACGTGACACCGTAACGCTCGACGACCTCGCCGAACTCCGACGCAGAAAACGTGGTCCGCAGTGCGATGGTAATCCCGGAGTACAGCCCGCTGATGAGCGACATCATTGCATTCACATGGAACAGCGGCAGGAAGATGAGGGCGACTTCGTCGCCTTTTTCTTCCTCCGAGTGGAGGACAGAGCGAATCCCCATGACGGCGTACAGCGCATTGGCCTGCGTGAGCAGCGCGCCCTTGGGTTTCCCGGTGGTCCCGGAGGTATAGAAAAGATACGCGTCGTCGTCCGGCAGGATGTCCGCGGGTCCGGGATCCGCAGGGTGCTGCATGAGCCCCTGGTATGCAGTGGTCCCCGCAGGTGCCTGATCCCCGTTATAAACGATGTGCCTGAGGGACGGCAATTCTGCCCGGACAGCCTCGATATTGTAATAGTAGGCCGCGTCGACCACCAGGTATGCGCCCCGGGAGTCGTTGAGCAGGAACTTCACCTCGTCGGCGCTCCACCAGCAGTTGATGGGGCCTGTAATTGCGCCAAGCTTGGTTGCCGCAAGTGCCGCGTACAGGAACTCGGGAGAGTTGTTCATGTAGATATGGACCGTGTCCCCTTTTTTTACACCCAGGGATCGCAGCCCGTGCGCGAGGCGGTCGACACGCTCATTGAACTGACGGAAGGTAATGCGGTCGTCGTAGAACGAGAGGTAAACTTTATCACCGTTTTCCTCTGCCTGCCGTTCAACCATCTGCCTGAGATTCCTGTACGCAGGTTCCATAAGCCCTCCTTTTTGATTCTACAGTCAATTTTAAAATCCAGAACATAAAAAAGTCAAACAGAATAAACAGTCCGGGCGTGATTGACTTTGCAACCCGATGAATGGTATAGAGAAATTGGTGCAGACCGGAAACCGATACGCGGGATATCTAAACTATATGGGTATGAAAAACAAAGTGCATTCCATTGCTCTTCTGGCGGGCACCTGTATCCTGTTGTTTGCTCCGAAGGCTTTTTGCTCCGCGCAGACATCCCTGCCCGTAAAAATGGGATACTCTGCCGATCTTTCCGGCACCACGCAGACACTGCCTGCGCAGGCTGTTGCGGTACCGTCCGAGACCGCCTTCTTTCCACGTCTCGCCGGCGCATGGGCGGCAGGCGGAAAAACACCGGACGCCATCGGGCAGACAGTCCGGGAGCTGAACACCATCAAAATCGATAACGGTTTCATGAATCTCTACCCCTACAGTCTTGTTCTTCTGGACACCTACCGGAGCCGGCATGATGTCAACCTGCTGAAGGAGGCAATGGAGCTCTCACCATCGATGGCAGAGCCCTACTTCGATCTGTCGTACGCCCTGCTGACCGGTGCAAAGGCGAACTATTCCCTTGCTGCCGCCAACATTTCACGCGGCATCACCAGCTTTTTCGATGACCCCTATAACATTCTGCGATTCTCGTCGAACAGGCTGATCAATCTGACGCTGTCCGTCTTCATCGTGCTCTTTTTCTTCTCCCTGCTCCTGATCGTCAGGTATTATGTGCAGATCTACATGCTCCTCAGGTCGGTCGTTCCCGAGTACCTGCCAGGCTATGCAGTCGTCGTGTTCTCCGTTGTTATCATCCTGCTCCCCTTTCTCTTCGGCACCGGATTCCTGTGGCTCCTGGTCCTCTGGCTCGCCGTCACCTTCCTCTATCAAAAACCGGCGGAGCGGGCGGTGAGCGCAGGATTTCTGATCTTTCTCGGGATGCTGACCTTCATATCGCTCGTCATCGTCGCGACGATCATAAAACCTGCGGAAGAACCGTTCACCGGCGCCATGAACATTCAGTACGGCAACGCTTCGGGAAAAGATATCGCAGCACTGAAATCGTACGCGGACGCCCATACCGGGGACTTGTACAGCAATCTGTACCTGGGGGTCTACTACAAGAGGTTGGGCGATTACCCGGCAGCAGCGGCCTACTATCAAAGGCTCTCTGCAGCCGGCTATGGCAACCTGCCGATGGTCCTGTGCAACATCGGCACCCTCGCATATGCAACCGGGCATACCGGTACAGCGGAAACAGATTACAAACAGGTCGTCGCGGCAGACCCGCAATTCTTTCCTGCACGGTACAATCTCGGGCAGCTGTACCTCATTCAGGGAAATATAGACGGGACAAACGAACTCGACACCGCAAAGATGCTGGACCCCGCGCTGTTCAGCTACTATGCGTCTGTCTATCAAAAATCGAACCTCAACAGGACCTTTGCCGACGCACTCCCGCCGCCGCGGACGCTCGCCTCCATCATGTTCCAGGACACGCTGCACAACCCTACGGCGATCGGTCTTGCGGATGTCATGGTCAGCTGGCTTATCCAGTGGCCCTCCGCAAAATACCTTCCCATGCTTGCCCTGTGGCTGTTGTTCCTCTTCATGGGGCTCCTGATCCTGGCGAAGTTTGTGCAGAAATACTACCGCTGCACATCCTGCGGCAGGGTTTACACGCCGCTGAGCAGGACCGACGCAGAGCGGGGATCGATCTGCAGCGACTGCCTCAGATTGTACGTGAAAAACGAAATCAAGGACACCCGGAAGAAACTGGAAATTACGCAGCGGTCGCACCGGTGGAAACGGAGGCTGAGAATGGCCACGATCGTTTCATCCCTGCTGATTCCCGGCAGCGGGTATATCCTGCGGGGGCGGCCTCTTCGGGGCATGGTCCTGCTGGCTTCCATCACCTACCTGGGCATGGAATACATCACCTCGTTCGGTCTTATTACGCCGGTGTTCCCGGTTTATAATCCCTATACCGGGCTGTTCAAACTCGTCACCGGTTCGCTGATAGCAGTGGTGTATGTCATGAACGTGCTGTTTGCAGTCCGCGGGGAGGCAAAATGGTACTGAAAGGGTCGATCGGTACATTCGACATCATATCCATCATACAGATGGTATCTTCGCAGCAGGTCACGGGCATGCTCCACATCAAGGGCCCGGGGAAGAATGATACCTTCGGCGTGCTGATCGACAAGGGCATGTTCGTCAGGGCAGTCCCGGCGGGCGAACCGACGGTCACCTATATTGCACGCCGGCTCAGGAAAGCAGAACTGCTCGGGAGCGGGCAGCACAAGGTCCTGACGACCGGGATCAAAAAAGAAGGCATGAGCGAATCGGACATACCGAAGCGGTTCTCCGTGCCGGTGTCGGACATGAAACGGCTGATCCTTTCGGTGACCTATGAATCCCTCCACAGTATGTTTGCCTTCAAAACCGGGACCTATGAGTTCGAACCGCGCACCATCGAGTACGACCCCCAGCTGTGCGAACCCATGAACACGGAATTCGTTCTCATGGAATCCTCGAGGATCCTTGACGAGGTGCTCCACAGCAACTGGAAATACCGGGACGGAACCGTCTTTCAGAGAACACAGGTACCAGGAGCGGCATCCCCGCAGCAGACCTCCAAAAAGCCCGCACAACCGGAAAAGCCGGAAGAGGAATTCATCATAGAAAGGACATCCGTAACGACTCCCGACGCTGCACCTGCCGCGGAACAGAAGCAGCCCGAAGAGGTGTCCGTCCGCAAGTCCCCGGGTGATGGTATCCTTGAACTGGCTGACGGTATAAGGACACTGGGCGATATTTATGCCATGAGTCTCATGAGCAAAAACGAGGTCATCCTCGAACTGGCCGCCCTGCTCAATGCAGGAAAACTGACCGTCCTCCACACCCCGGAGCAGCCCCCGGTATTGCGGAAGGCATCCCTGTTTCTCAGGATAACGGACGTGGTGAAGGGAGCGCTCATGCTGGCCGCCACCATCGCCATCCTCCTCACGATCCTCTACTATTCAAGGATCAACCCGCTGAAAGTCCAGGAGGGAAGGGGGGGCATCACGTACAGCAATTTCCTGAAGTACATCGGGACATATCAGCAGATCAAACTTTCCAATGCACTGGAGATATACAAGCTCGAATACGGCAGCTATCCGCCGAAACTCACGTCGCTGGTCCGGCAGCGGATCCTGTCGGACAAGGATTTGACATTCCCGTATGGCAGTGAATACTATTATAATTTAGAGGATGGAAACTATATATTACTTGCACCGAAATATGCGGCAAAATAGGGTAGTACGATAGCTATGGAAATAAAAGAAGCGACCAAGGTCTTCGATTCGAACGATCTTGCGCGGATACTGTTCGGCGTGAACAACGAGAACCTGAAAGTCATCGAGAACAACCTCGGTTTAAAACTCAACGTCCGGGGCAACATGATCAACTACAACGGCGACGAAAGCTCCATAGACTTCGTCAACAGGCTGCTCACCGGTCTGTACACGGTCGTCGACAAAGGCTATGCAGTCGGACCGCGGGATGTCCTCAACGCCATAGATATCCTGAAGGAAGACCAGTCGACTGACCTCACCACCATCTTCCTCGACGATTCTTTCATCAACCTGAAAAAACGCAAGATCATTCCCAAGAGCCTGAACCAGAAGCTGTACCTCGAGGCAATCAAGAATTACGATATCGTCATAGCCGTCGGTCCCGCAGGGACCGGGAAAACGTACCTTGCGATGGCAATGGCCCTGATCATGCTGATACGCAAGGAAATCGACCGGATCATCCTGACACGGCCGGCCATCGAAGCAGGCGAGAAGCTCGGCTTTCTGCCGGGCGATATCTATGAGAAGGTGTCCCCGTATCTCAGGCCCCTGTACGATGCCCTGTACGACATGATGGATCAGGACCGTGCAAACGACCTGATCTACAAGGGGGTCATCGAGGTCGCGCCGCTCGCCTTCATGCGCGGCAGGACGCTCAACGATTCGTTCATCATTCTCGACGAGGCCCAGAATACGACCTCTGAACAGATGAAGATGTTCCTCACGCGCATCGGGTTCAGTTCGCGGGCGGTCGTCACCGGGGACATAACGCAGATTGACCTCCCGCGGGACCGGCAGTCCGGACTCGTTGAAAGCATCGATATCCTGTCCGGCATCGAAGGCATAAAGTTCATACGCTTCTCCGAAGTCGATATCGTCCGGCATAAACTCATCCAGGAAATCATCAAGGCATACGAGCTCAAAGAGAGCGGCAAGTATCCTGACAAGAAATCAAAATAAGACATCACCATGAATTTAGTATCCGCTGTAAAAACAGCTGCCAGAGATAAATATACGGGATTGAAGCAACGGCTGCCCCAGATCAAGGAATCTCCGTACATCGGCAAAATTCTGTTCGTCGCCATCATCAGCATCCTCATCGGCTTTTTTATCTCCCCGATAACCAATTTCAGGGACATCTCGCACTATCATATCGGCGATATTGCCAAGCAAACGATCTATGCACCCCAGGACATGGAGGCAACCGATGTCATCGGCACGGAACAGAACGTCGAAAAGCTGGTACGGCAGCTCCCCCCGGTCTTCAGATACAACCCGTTCATTAAACCGCGGATGTACAACACCCTGATTTTGTTTTTCAGCACCGGCAGGACCATGCTCATGGAACACAAGAGCACTGCCGGGATACAGTCCGTCCTGAATGAACAGATGCAGCGCCTTTCGGGGGTCTCCGTGTCCCGGGACACCGTTGCATTCCTTGCCCGGAAGGGCTTTGCAAAGCCCTACGAAGACAAGCTGCTCGGCATCATCCAGAAGCTGTACGACCGCTACAAAATCGTCGGACAGGGATCGGTCATCCAGGATTATATCGGGACCGGTATTCTGTTGACGACGCCGGGCATCGGCCGGCTGTACATCCGGGACATCAACAGCTTCATAGACTCGCAGGACGCAAAAAACATCCTCTTCGACTACGTCACCGAAACCTTTCCGTTCCTCTCTATCGAAGACCACATCCAGCTGACCAATTTCATGACCAACTTCGTGATATCGGACGTGTCGTTCGACAAAGAGGCGACCAACCGCATGATTGCCAAGGCGACGGCGTCCGTAAAACCGTCGACCCTGTATTTGAAACGGGGGGAGATCCTCGTCCGAGAGGGAGAGCGGATAGACCGGGACGCGTATGCAAAACTCAAGATCGTCATGGACGCAGGCATCGTCCGCCACTGGTATATCCTGGTCGTGTTCTACGCCCTCATCTTTTTCATCCTGATCTTCTCGGTGCTGGAGTTCTCGCAGAAGAATATCAGGAAGTTCAACGTGACATTCAAGGACGGGGTGTTCCTGTCAGCAATACTCGTCCTGATCGTGATGATAGCAAGGCTTTCGACGATGCTGACCATCATCAGCGAGATTGACTCGTTCAACATTCCCCAGGAGGCGTACTACTACGCCGCCCCGATAGCACTGGGCGGCATGATCGTCCGGCTGATCCTCAATTCGGAAATAGCCATCGGGTTCAGTATCGTTGCCGGATTGACCGCGGCCATGACCGTGTCCAACAGCGTGTTTATCGTGCTGTACTACATCCTGAGCGGAATCCTCGGGGCGCACATGCTTGCCAAGTGCGAGCAGCGGGCGTCCATCATCAAGGGGGGCCTGGTCGTTTCTGCGGTCGACATGGCGCTGGTCAGCATGTTCATGCTGATCCAGGGCAACCAGCCGGCGTCCCAGTTCATCATCAATATCAGTATGGCGTTTTTCAGCGGCATCATTTCGGCGATCATCGTCACGGGACTGACGCCGGTCTTCGAGACCCTGTTCGGCTATGCGACCGACATTAAACTCCTTGAACTGGCAAACCTCGAGAACCCCCTCCTCAAGGAATTGTTCATGAGCGCACCGGGCAGCTACAACCACAGCATGATGACAGCGACGCTCGCGGAAGCGGCTGCTGCGTCCATCCACGCCAATCCGCTCCTGGCAAGGGTCGCGTCCTACTACCACGATATCGGCAAGGTCAAGATGCCGGATTACTTCATCGAGAACCAGCAGTATATCGCGAACAAGCACGACAAGCTGTCCCCGAGTATGAGCAGTCTCATCATCATCTCGCACGTGAAGGAGGGAAAGGAACTCGCGAAGGCCAACAAGATCCCCCGGAGGATCATCGATATCATCATGCAGCACCACGGCACGAGCCTGGTCAAATACTTTTACGAGAAGGCGAAGGAAAAGAACGGAGGTACGATCCGGGAAGAAGAATACCATTACCCGGGACCCAAACCCCAGACACGGGAAGCGGGGATCGTCATGCTCGCCGATGCCGTGGAAGCGGCATCCCGGACACTGTCTGAACCGACGCCTGCAAAAATCAAGTCCATGGTAGAGCGGATCGTCAATGCACGGTTCGAGGAAGGCCAGCTCGATGAATGCACCCTTGCCCTGAACGACCTGAATGAAATCAAAAAGAGCCTGGTCAAGGTCCTCTCTGCGATCTTCCACAAGAGGGTCGACTATCCGGGATTCCGGTTCAACGTTCCCCCGGCAAAAAACAATGGATATTCAAATATCCTGCCGATACAAAAAAAACAGTAGCCTGATGCGATCGGTCTGTGCGCGGCTCGAGAAGTCTGCCCCTTTGATCGATGCGGACAAGGTCCTCGTCGTGTTCGTCGATGATCCCACCATCAGGGAACTGAACGAACGATTCAAAAACGTGAAATCCGCGACCAACGTGCTGTCGTTCGAGATCAACCAGACGGATCCGGAAGACGGCCGGAACGTCCTCGGGGAGATCATTGTGTCCGTGGACACGGCACAGCGCGAGGCTGAAAACGCCGGCATGCCGGCACGCGACCGGCTGATCGAGCTGTTCGTTCACGGCTTCGTCCACCTGTTGGGCTACGATCATACCGCCGGCAGGCAGGAAGCAGCCAGGATGCGGCGGAAAGAACAACAAATTCTGCACCACATGAACCAGGCGCGGCAGCGTTCCGGGAAACGGGCGTGATCGTGCCGTTCGTCCTCTCCGTCCTTTCCGGTCTGCTCACCGGGCTGAGTTTCCCCAAGTACGGCTTTCCGCTGCTTGCGTGGGTGGCATACCTGCCGCTGTTGTTCGCGCTCAAAAAGATTCAGGGGAGTCACCGGTATCTGAAGAGCTATGCGTACGGGTTCCTGTCCGGTTTTGTCACGGACATCATCCTGTTCTACTGGGTCGTCGTGGCAATGCACCGGTACGGCAATATCAACCTTGCGGTGAGCATCTTGGGTCTCGTCCTGCTGGCCGCCATCCTCAGCGCGCTGTACTCCGGCACCTTCACCCTGCTCATCAGCCTATTCCGCAGCGGACCCGGGACCGGCGAACTGCTCTTCATTCCCGTCCTCTGGGTGGTCCTCGAATACATTCAAACGTTCCTGTTTTCGGGATTTCCGTGGGAACTGCTCGGGTATTCCCAGTACACGAACCTCTCCCTGATACAGATAGCGCGGTTCACCTCGGTTTACGGGATCTCCTTCGTGATTATGCTGTTCAATGTATTCATCTACGAATGCCTGGTCTGGTGGTACGACACGAAGAGCGTACGCTCTGCAAAATATCCGCTGCTGCTGGTCAAGGCAGCCGCCGTCGTCCTCCTGATCACCGTGCTGCTCGTGTACGGCGATATTACCCGTGAACGTCTGGCTGCCCGCGTCACCCATTCCGCACAGACGCTCCGCGTCGGACTGATTCAGGGCAACATCGATCAGAACCATAAATGGGATCCGGTCTACCAGGCAAACACCATGGCCTCGTACCTTTCGCTCTCGCAGGTTGCCGAGGACAAGTCACATCCGCAGCTCATCATCTGGCCGGAAACCGCCACTCCCTTTTTCTTCCAGTCCGATCCCAGGTACCAGAAACAGCTTGCGGATTTTGTCCGGTCCCACGGTATCTACCTGCTGTTCGGCAGCCCTGCGTACGATTTCACGGCCCGGGGCATGCACTACTTCAACAGCGCGTACCTGATGGGGCCGGAGGGAACCGTACTGGGTCGGTATGACAAACGCCACCTGGTCCCGTTCGGTGAATACCTTCCGCTCAGACATATATTCTTCTTTTTCAAGAAATTAACAGACACCATCGGGGACTTCACCCCGGGGGACAAAGACACACTCCTGCAGTTCGGCGATGTTCGGGCCGGGACACTGATCTGCTATGAGATCATCTTTCCGCAGCTGGCTGCCGCGGACGTGAGGCACGGTGCAAACCTCCTCGTCACGATTACCGATGACGCATGGTTCGGCGACACCTCTGCGCCCTACCAGCACCTGTCCATGACCGTCTTCAGGGCGGTTGAGAACGGTCGGTTCGTGGTCCGGGCGGCAAATACCGGCATAACAGCGGTCATTGCCCCCTCCGGCAGGATCCTTGCAAGGACCAGGCTGTTTGAACCCGGGTTCATCGATGCCGATGTAAAACTCCTGCACTCGGAAACATTCTATTCGAGGCACGGCGACGTCTTTGCCGCGGTGTGCATCATCCTGCTGCTGCTGTTCGTTGCACACTTTGCGTACGGACGGTACACCGGGAAGCCCCTGGACTGAGGAAAAACCGGACAGGAAAGGGAATCGCTTGATCCCGTTTACCTTGCATTTAACCTGTGGTATGGATCCGGCATGGATATACACATCATTCAGAGTCTGAATACGAGGATAGACGCATCGATGCACAACAGCATCAAGATGCTGGCGGTTTCATTTCTGCCGGCGTTCTCTGTTTTTGTGATTGCCCTGTTCCCCCTCTATATCCGGGGCACCGGGGCCCGGACAGCACGGTGGCTGCTCACCTCGCTCGCTGCGGGAATCATCCTGTACCTGATGTACATCATCTACGTCTCCGGGGGCTTCCGTGCTTAAGAGGCTTGTGCTGATCATCGCCCTCGTGTGGATCGCGCAGCCTGCGCAGGCCCGGTCCGCGGATGCACGGATCAGAGACTTTTGTTCCGCACTGACCGGCAGGGACATCACGAGCATCTACACCCGGTCTGCACTGCAGCCCTTTTTTACCTCGGAGAACGACCTGTCGAAGTTTATCGTCCAGATGAACGTCCAGATGGATCATGCCGGCTTTCACCGGTTCACGGTCGAACGCTGTACGGTCGCCGGGATCACGGTGAGCGGTACGACAACCCAAGGCACCCTGAAGATCACCGGGGAAGGCCCGCTCTTTTTCCTGAAGAGCCGTCTCCGCCTGTCCACGGAATGGTCAAACACGGATAGCGGGTGGTACATCGACGTGCCGCAGGTCATATCACCGGGCGATTGAATCCCGGGCACCTGCGGGGACTTCACGTTGCTGTTGCATTTTTTGGATACCTGGGGTTTACTGATCGGTGTCAACGTCATGGGGCAGTAGCTCAGCTGGGAGAGCGCCACGTTCGCAACGTGGAGGCCGAGGGTTCGATCCCCTTCTGCTCCACCATTTCCTGAGTCCCGGATGCACGGTGGTTCCGGTCCGTTCCTTCCCGTCAGCCAGCACGGCCGTCCCGTTGTATTTTTCTCCGGTTTCATGTATACAGGATGTATGTCCACTGTAGATGCCCTGTTGTCGAACGTATACCCGTGGTCGTACATAATCATTGGGGCAGGGGTGATGATCGAAAATGTCGGAATACCGGTACCGGGCGAAACCATGATGATCGCCGCAAGCGTCCTTGCAGCAACCGGTCGGCTCGATCCGTATCTGGTCATTGCAAGCGGTACAACCGGTGCGATCATCGGCGACAATGCAGGCTATTGGATCGGGAGGATCGGCGGGAGAAAACTCCTCACCCGGGTATCGCAGAAATTTCCTTCGGCAGACAGGGGCATAAAGACAACGGAAAAATTCTTTCAGACCTATGGCGGGATCACGGTCCTGCTTGCACGGTTCGTCGCCGGCGTCAGGATATTCGCCGGTCCCCTCGCAGGCATATCAATGATGGACTTCAAGCGGTTCTTCTTTTTCAACACCGTGGGGGCGATAACCTGGGCCGGGGTGCTGGTGTTCGGCATCATGAACCTCGGTGCCATGTACACGAAATATATCAAAGACTACGAGAATGCCTCTGTGATTATCTGTGGACTTTTCTTTGTTCTGCTGATACTTATTACATTCAGAATGATACAAAAAATGAGGGACCGGTAAGATGCAGGACCAGAGGTTCGAACGCCGGGTGCTGCAAACCGGTAAAACCATGACAGAGAAAAAGACAAAGAGCGGGTTGCTGGGATTCATCCGGGCAGTGTTCCGGGGACAGCCCAGGAGAACGTTGGATCTCGATATAGAAAACCTTTTGGTCAATGTCGAAAAAATAACGAAGCGCAGGTTCAAGAACCACCACCTCGTAAAAAAGGCCCTGACGCACAAGTCGTCCCGGCTTGCCAACGATCAGAACAATTACGAGAGGATGGAATTCCTCGGAGATGCGGTGCTGGGGCTCATCGTATCGGACCTCCTGTACACCGCGTACACGGACGAAGACGAGGGACGGCTCACCTACTATAAAGATTCGCTCATTCAGATGAGGAGCCTTGCAGGCAAGGCCCGGGAGCTTGGCCTGGCACACTACGTCATCGTCGGGAACAAGGAAAAGAAAAACGGGTTTTCGAACAGCGATGTGCTGCTCGGGGACATCTTCGAATCCCTGGTCGGCGCCGTTTACCTCGATATGGGATACGAGGGTGTGTTCAGGTTCGTCCGCACCCTGTTCGAGAAGGACATCGCATCCGTCCGGGAAAAGCCCGAGTGGGACTTCAAGTCGAAACTGAACAACATTTCGCAGGAGCTCTACAAATCACCGCCCGACTATAAGGTCGTCGGCGAACCCGTTGTCAACGGCGTGAAGCTCTACCGGGTCACTGTCGATTTGAACAAACACACCATTGCCCACGGCGAAGCACGGAGCAAGAAGGAAGCAGAGCAGGAAGCAGCCATGAAAGCACTGCTCAGGTTCAGGAAATAGGCCTACTTTCTCGTGTAGCGTCCCTCGAGGAACGTCTGCGCGAGAACATGCCCGTGCAGTGCGTTTTCGAGTTCAGACTTCGTCGCACCGTGTCCCAGGCTGAGGACCGTATCGAGCGCAAAGAGCCTGAAAAAATACCGGTGCGTTCCGCCGGGCGGACACGGACCCCCGTACCCATGTTCCCGGAAATCATTGAGCCCCTGCACTGCGCCGGCAGGACTGCTGTGCGCGCGAATGACCCGGACAGAAGGACGAATGTTCCACATGATCCAGTGCGTCCACACCCCTGACGGAGCATCGGGGTCTTCGACGATCAGAACGAGCGACTTCGCACGGACCGGAACGTTGTTTATCACGAGTTCCGGACTGACGTTCCTGCCGTCGCAGGTATACGTCCGGGGGATAACGCCCTGTGCAACGAAGGCAGGGCTCGTCAGCGACATACCCGCCGTACCGGCACACGCCGTCACAGGCGCGAGTGCCGCCAGCAGAACGATCAGGCATGCACCGGCGTTTCTCCTCATGGACGGTTCAGCCTCTCACCTGCCCGCGTGTCACGCGTACTGGATCAGGGAATACACAGAGTTCGGCCGAATCCTGTCCCTGCCCTTCAGCCCGAGCAGCTCGATGACAAAGGCGCATTCGACCACCCTGCCTCCCGATTTTTTCACCAGCTGGATGGCAGCCGAGGCCGTACCGCCGGTCGCGAGCAGGTCATCGACGATGAGCACCCGGTCGCCCTTTTTTATGGCATCCCGGTGCATCTCTATTTCGTCAACCCCGTACTCGAGCTTGTAGCTTGCCTTGACGGTCTTGTACGGCAGCTTGCCGGTCTTCCGGACCAGCACGATCCCCTTGCCCAGCTTGTACGCAAGCGCAGAACCGATGATAAAGCCGCGCGCATCGATCGCAAGGATAACGTCGATATCCCGGTCAATGTACCGGTTGCCAAAAATGTCGATCGTACGCTGGAACGCCTTTGCGTCCTTGAGCAGCGTCGTAATATCGTAAAACAGGATGCCCTTCTTCGGAAAATCCGGTATCTCCCGTATCGCTTTCTTGAGATCAATCTCTTCCATCGTTTACCTCCTGCACACGGTTATAGGCGTTGGAGGAAAAATTGCAATAAAATCTGTCCGCGTTGCTTGAATTGCGCTGTTTTTTGTCCTATACAGGATCACGGGAGGCCGTATGGCGCAGCAGATATCCGTTTTTATAGAGAACACGCGGGGCAGGCTCCGGGAGATCACCAAGCTCCTGAAGGAAGCACAGATCGATATCAGGGCCATCACCATTGCCGATACGCCGGACTTCGGCGTCGTGCGCATGATAACCGGCGACAACAGGAAGGCCCTGGGCATACTGAAGGACGGCGGGTTCACGACCAGGACCACGGATGTCGTTGCCGTGAAGATCGAGAACAGGCCCGGCAGCCTTTACCACGTGCTGTCCGTGCTCGAAAAAAAGAACATCGATATTGAATACCTGTATTCCTATGCTGCAAGTCCTCATGATCACGCTGTCCTTGTTTTCCGGTTCGACAATAACGAGGCCGCGCTGGCAGTCCTGTCGGACGCCGGCATCCCGGTCATAACCACGGAAGAATTACTCAAATAAAAAGGAGGGTCCTATGCAAACGTTCCTGCTGCATCGTTCCGGGGGAGGCGTACAGTGAGTACGCACAAAGAGGGCACGATAAAAACGAAAGATTCGATTGAACTCTTCTACACCTGCCAGCTCGTTGACAAACCGAAGGCGTCTGTCTTCATCGTCCACGGACTGGGAGAGCACCTGGGAAGGTATACAAACGTCACGGGTGCGCTGCCGGAGTACAACCTCTTCCTGTTCGACCTCAGGGGTCACGGCAAGTCCGGCGGCAAGCGGGGACATGTTCTGCGCTTCGATGAATACCTCGACGACGTGGACACCATCAGGACCGGAATGAAGGACCTTGTCCGGGGCAAGTCGTTTCTCCTCGGACACAGCATGGGCGGGCTGATCGCGCTCCGGTATGCCCTCTACCGGCCCGGCGGACTGACCGGGGTCGTCGCCTCGGGCCCCCTGCTCGGGGTGAACGTGGAGGTGCCGAAGATAAAGGACGTGATCGGCAGGCTCGTTGCCAACATCGCGCCGGGCCTTTCCATGAACAACGAGATAGACACATCGAAGCTTTCGCACGACAAGGCTGTCGTGGATGCGTACAACAACGACCCGCTGGTGCATTCGAAGGTCAGCGCGCGGTGGTATGTCGAGATGGTGAAGGCCATGAAGGACACCAACGAGAACGCGGGCCGCTTCACCCTGCCCTGTCTGATCCTGCACGGCAGCGCGGACGCACTCACGAGCCCGAAGGCGTCCCGTGAATTCTTTGAGCGGGCAGGGTCCAAGGACAAAGCATACACGCTGTACGAGGGCTATTACCACGAGGTCTACAACGAGGTGAACAAACAGAAGCCGCTGGCAGAGATGGCAGCGTGGATCCGCGCGAGGGCCTGAGCATGATTGCGTACAAATTCAAAACCATCAAGGAGCTCATCGCCGGACGTGCACAAGCTGCGCCGGACAAGGTTTTCATGTACTATAAAGACACGACGAAGACCCTGCGCGAGCTCGACGAAACAGCCAACAGGATCGGCAACAGCCTGATGGGCATGGGCGTCCGCAAGGGAGACAGGGTCACCCTGCTCATCCCGAACAGGCCGGAGTTCATCTTCGCATGGTTCGCCCTGATGAAGATCGGGGCGGTCATGGTGCCGGTCAACACGCAGTTCAAGCCCGAGGAGATCCAGTACATCGTCGGGAACTCCGGGGCACGGACGCTGATAACCACGGGCGTGTTCCAGGGCGCCATCACCGGGATCCGGCAGAAGCTGCCGGACCTGAAGGACGTCATCGTCGCTGACCCCGTGGACACGGCAGGGATCATCCCGTTCACATCGCTCCTGAACGGGAGCCCCTCGGAACCGGCTGTTGACGTCGGCGAGTCCGACTATGCATCCTTCATCTATACCTCGGGTACCACCGGCTACCCCAAGGGGGTCATCGACACGAACCGCAACTATATCGCGAATGCACACCAGATTGCCGAGGCAGCAGATTTTACCGGACAGGACAGGGCAATGCTCATTCTTCCGCTGTTCCACTGCAACGCACAGGTTGTCACGGTCCTCGCGCCCCTGTATGCGGGTGCAAGCTTCGTGCTGATGGAAGGCTTCTCACCGAAGGACTTTCTGCCGGCGATCGACAAATACAAGCCATCGACCTTCAGCGGTGTGCCGACAGTCTACGCCATACTCAACAGCCTGCCGGATGCGGAAAAATATGACCTCTCGTCCCTGCGGTTCGTCATCTGCGGTGCAGCACCCATGCCCGTCGAAGTGTTCACCACGTTCGAAAAAAAATACAAGGCGTTCATCCTCGAAGGCTACGGCCTCTCTGAGGCGACCTGCGCAAGCATCATCAACCCGCTGAAGGGGAAGCGCAAGATCGGCTCTATCGGAAAACCCCTCAACGGCCAGGAGGCGCGAATCCTCGGCGATGACAACCGTGAGCTGCCGCAGGGGCAGGTCGGCGAGATCTGCATCAGGGGCGACGTCGTCATGACCGGCTACTACAAAAACCCCGGCGCGACCGCCGACGCGATCAGGGACGGATGGCTGCACACCGGGGACCTCGGGTATGCGGACGAGGAAGGCTATCTGTACATCATCGGCAGGAAAAAGGAGATGATCATCCGGGGCGGCGAAAACATCTATCCCAAGGAGATCGAGGAGGTGCTGTACCGCCATCCCGGTGTCCAGGACGCTGCTGTCGTCGGTATCCCCGACCCGAAATGGGGCGAAGAGGTGTTCGGCTTTATCGTGCCGAAGCAGGGCATGCAGATCCAGGTGCAGGAACTCATTGGTTTTCTCAGGGAAAAGGTCGCCGACTACAAGATACCGAAGCAGTTTGTCTTTTCAGATTCCTTTCCCAAGACGGCAACCGGCAAGATACAGAAGAACAAGATTATCGAGCAGTATGCCCGGGAACACGGGATTGATCTGTCGAAAAAGTTTGCAGCAAAAAAGGCGGACTAATCCACGCCATCCAAAACGCGCTTGACCTTCGCAGCGAGGTCCTTGATGTGGAACGGCTTCTGGATAAACGGCGTTCCGGGATCGAGGACGCCGTGATGGACGATTGCATTGTCCGTGTAGCCTGACATGTAGAGCACCTTGATGTCCGGCAACGTCTTCCGGAGGTGCTCGACCAGTGCAACACCGCCCATGCCCGGCATCACGACGTCCGTGATGACCATGTCGGGTTTCAATCCCCGCTCTTCAACGAGAACGAGCGCCTCGTCCCCGTTGGCTGCCGTTATGACCCTGTATCCGAGCGAGGGAAGGGTCGCTTCGAAGAGATGCCGCAGCTTCACCTCGTCTTCCACCACGAGGATATGCTCGCTGCCGCCGTGGTGCGGCCTCTCCGCGGGCCGTGGTTCCTGCACCGGCTGCCCGGCATTCGTGCGCGGGAAATAGATCTTCAGGGTCGCCCCCTGCCCGGGCTCCGAGTAGACGAAGATATGCCCTCCCGACTGTTTCACGATCCCGTAGACCGTCGCAAGACCGAGGCCCGTACCCTTGCCCCTTTCCTTGGTCGTAAAAAACGGCTCGAATATCTTGGAACGTGTTTCATTGTCCATGCCCTGTCCGGTGTCGGTCACGGCAATCATGCTGTATCTGCCCGGCACTGCCTCGGGATGATACCCGGCAGACGTATCATTCAGTTCAACGGATGCGGTCTCGATCGTCAGCTTGCCGCCCGCAGGCATTGCGTCCCTCGCATTGATCACGAGGTTCATGACAACCTGCTCGAGCTGCGCAGGGTCGACCTGGATCAGACCGCAGTCCTTTCCGAAGACGAAGACCATATCGATGCTCTCGGTAATGAGCCTGCGGAGCATCTTTTCAAGATTTTTCAGAAGTTCATTGACGCTCACCACCTCGGGCTTGATGATCTGCTTCCTGCTGAAAGCGAGCAGCTGCTGCGTCAGGGATGCAGACCGGGTGGCTGCCTTGATAATTTCTTCGATATCCTTTCTTATGGTGTTCTCCTGTCCGAGCTTGCCGAGGACGAGCTCCGCATACCCGATGATGACGTTGAGCATATTGTTGAAATCGTGGGCGACACCGCCGGCAAG
>JAJYLM010000172.1 GCA_021787655.1 bacterium | reverse complement strand
AAGTGTAAGCCTGAGTTTTTCAGAGTAACGTGCTATGCACCGATTATTTCATTCAGCCCTTCAACGACGTGTTCTAACTCCTCAGGGGAGGCATGGGTAAGCACTTTCCCGATCCTCTCCACGGAAAGTGTTCTGATCTGGCTTATCTTGACCCATGACTGTTTCGGTAAATGCTGTGTTTTTAATTCGAGGGTGAGAGGGAACCCGGCACGCTGGGGCTGGCTGGTAATAGCCACAGCAATAACGGTTCCGGAACGTTCGTTGAAAACCTCATGGCTTAAAATCAAAACCGGCCGCAGGCCGGCCTGTTCGTGCCCTTTGACGGGGTTTAAATCAGCCCACCTGATATCGCCTCTCAGTATTCTGGCCATGCGTCTCTATCCTTGGTCATGCCTTCTTCAGCCATTGCTTTCTCAGAAGGACTATTCAATTTGGAGCATTCCTGTGCCAGCCGGATATGCTTCAACCGCTCCAGTTTCTCTTGCACCGCTTTTTGTATAGCCTGACTGCGGTTTTGAAAGATACGGGTACGAATAAGCATGTCGATGTCTTCTATAAATTGTTCATCCATGGTAACGGCAATTTTGGCTTTGCTCATAATTCACCTCAGGTAGTATATTATATCATACCTTATGATTTGTCAATGCCGGCTTTGTAATAGAATTACTGACGGAACCAATTTTATTATGGGAGATCGTGGGGGAGGTAAGCGTAGGATCTTTTGTGTTTCAACATCTATTCATGACATCGCAATAGTTGATTATAGAACTCGGGAAGGGGTGAGGATCTTTTCGGCACGGTAATGTCTGAGATAAGACTTACTTTTTTCCGAACAGCTTCAGGTATTCGCCGTAGCCTTCTTTTTCGAGGTCTTCTTTCGGAATAAAACGCAGTGCCGCAGAATTGATGCAGTACCGGAGGCCTTCAGGCTCGGGACCATCCTTGAATACATGCCCCAGGTGCGAGCCCGACGTGCTTTTAACCTCTGTGCGTACCATGCCGTGGCTGGTGTCCGTTGTTTGCTCAATGTTCTGTGATACCAGCGGCTGTGTAAAGCTCGGCCAGCCGGTACCCGAATCGAACTTATCCGTTGAGCTGAACAGCGGTTCCCCTGTGACAATGTCCACATAAATCCCCTCGCTATGGTTGTTCCAGTATGCGTTGCTGAACGCCGGTTCTGTGCCGCAGTTCTGGGTAACATCATATTGAAGAGGGGTCAGCCTTTTCTGAAGTTCCTCTTTCTGATGTTGTTCTTTTCCCCACTGCTTTTCAAGATACGCATCCCGGCCCGAACCCATTCTGTAAAACCCATAGCGTGTAGGGTTTTTCAGGTAAAAGTCCTGGTGATAGTTCTCGGCTGGGTAAAACTTCATTAAGGGGAGTATCTTCGTGGCGATCGGTTTGTTAAAATGCCATTCCCTGGTAAGCTCATCTTTTGATGCTTCCGCTATCTGCCGTTCTTTTTCCGTTTGATAGAAAATTGCAGTCTCGTACTGTGAACCGCGGTCGACAAACTGGCCGCCGCTGTCGGTCGGGTCAATCTGCCTCCAATAGATCTGCACAAGCTCCTTATAGGATAGTATCGCGGGATCGTAGGTTACCTGTATTGCCTCATAATGTCCTGTAGTTCCCGAAGAAACCTCTTCATAGGTCGGATTTTCCGTTGTTCCTCCTGTATATCCTGACACGACTTTGACGACACCTCTATGGTGCTCGAACGGAGAAACCATGCACCAGAAACAACCGCCGGCAAACGTGGCAGTCTTCAACCTGCTGTCATGTTTTGTTTGAGTATGTTCTTTACCGGAGTTTGAATCTGTTCCCTTGCTCAGGTTAATGCCTGCAACCAACACCCCTGACAATATCATGAGACATGTTTTCAAAAGCATACCCTTATAATGTACATTGAAATGATTACAATCAAGACACAATCTTCATTGAAGATCCGCTCGATAGTGTCTGATAATTCCATTTTATCACCGGAAGAACCGACTCTCATATTTTGCTTGCATTAATCCGGAGCGGTATGGTATATAGTGAATGAATATTCATTCAAAGGAGAAGAAAAAAATGGGTAAAGACAGTTTAACAAAGACTATCGGCGGCGGTTTTTTGCTTGAGCCTACAACAGAAAAGGATATTTTTATTCCTGAAGAGTTTACCGAAGAACAATTGAGCTTTGCAGATACTGCGGACGATTTTATGGAAAAAGAAGTGCTTCCCCTTTCAGATGCCTTGGAGGATCACGATAAGAAAATAGAACTCAACACCAAGCTTATGAAGAAAGCCGGGGAACTCGGACTTCTCATGATCGAGATTCCGGAAGAGTTTGGCGGTCTGGGCCTGAACCTGTCGACAGCGTTGAGGGTATCCGAGGCAATAGCCAAATCAGGGGCTTTTGCCGGATCCATTCTTGCACATAACGGAATTGGCACGCTTCCCATTGTTTATTTCGGAAATGAAGAGCAAAAGAAAAAATATCTTCCCAAGCTTGCAAACGGCGAGATGATCGCAGCGTACGGTCTTACCGAAACTGGATACGGCTCTGATGCGCTCAGCGCCAAGACCAAGGCAGTCCTGAGCAAGGACGGTAAGTACTATATCCTCAACGGTGAAAAGCAGTTCATTACGAACGCAGGATTCGCGGACGTTTTTATCGTCTATGCAAAGATCGACGGCGAGAAATTCACCGCCTTTATCGTTGAAAAGAGCTTCGACGGTGTATCGACAGGCAAGGAAGAGAATAAGATGGGCATCAAGGGATCATCGACCAGGCCTGTCATCCTGAACGATGTGAAGGTGCCTGTGGAGAACGTCCTTGGCGAAATCGGAAAGGGACACCAGTCTGCACTGGGCGTCCTCGATATAGGCCGTTTGAAGCTTGGCGTTGCATCAACCGGGGGATCGAAAGAAGTGATCAAGCAGGTATCCCAGTATACAAACCAGAGGATCCAGTTTGGACAGCCTATTTCCAGCTTCGGCATGATCAGGAGAAAACTCGCTGACATGATGATCAAGGTATATGCATCGGAAAGTATGTCGTACAGAACGTCCGGCATGATCGACGACGCGATCCATGCACTCGATCACAATGCACCGGATTACAGCAAGAAGGCAGCGAAGATACTGGAGGATTACGACATCGAGGCATCCATCATGAAGGTCTACGGGTCCGAAGTCCTCGCATTTGTCGTCGATGAAGGCGTGCAGAGCCTCGGCGGGTACGGTTACATCGAGGAGTACAAGGTAGCACGTGCGTACCGGGACGCGAGGATCAACAGGATCTTCGAAGGGACCAACGAGATCAACCGCCTGCTCATTCCGGGTGCCATCGCCAAGAAGTCCATGAAGGGAGAACTTGATTTCATGGGCAAGTTCAGTGAAATAAGCGCTGAGGTCGAATCCGGCAAGATCAGCAAGAAACCGGAATCCGGTCTGCTCGGAATCGAGAAGCTTGCAACGGACATCGCAAAGAAGCTGACCGTGTATTCAACGGGCGTAGCAGTTCAGAAATACATGGCAGCACTTATGGACAAGTCCTTCCAGTTTGGAAGGGGCGAGTACATATTCGAGCAGCTGGCGAACATGATCATGGAAGTGTACGCAATGGATTCCGTTGTCATGAGAACACTCAAATTGCAGAAGATGAAAGGTGACGCAGCTGTCGCGATACCCGTACTGCTGACCCGTGCATTCGTTTATGAGACACTGAACAAGATAACGCTCATTGCTCGGCAGGTCCTCGGTGATGTGGCAGAAGACAATGCAGAAGAATTTGCAGGATACGAAAAGGCGCTGTCTGGTCTGACATTCACCTATCCTTTGAATGTGTCCGGCATCAAGGATACGATAGCCCAGCATATCGTTGAGAAGGAAAATTATTCGTTATAAACGCACCCACAACGGGAATCTGATTGTTGTTCGTGCGTTTTGCAAGATGATTTTTATCAGGGGGTTCACGATGCTGAACCCCC
>JAJYLM010000025.1 GCA_021787655.1 bacterium | reverse complement strand
CGGGAGTAAAAATTTTTTTTCGAGCGAGTAATGGCCTGATATGGCCTCTTTCTCTTCGCCCAGTACAGGATGTGTATATGCATAGACTGACATGGTATTCTCTCAGCTGATAATATATGCACTGCTGCGGTATTCGAAAATCCTCTAAGGTAGGGGCATAGTGCAGTATGCCCCTACAAAACTCATTTTTGTCTTAAACGCCTTCTTTGCCGACGATTGCTATGCTGACGACATTCATGAACGGGAATCCGCCAAGGTTGTGCGTGAGCCCGAGTTTCGGGTCCTTGAGCTGGCGCTGATCCGCCCGTCCGTGGAGCTGGAGGTACATCTCGTACAGCATGCGCAGCCCTGACGCGCCGATGGGGTGGCCGAAACATTTCAGTCCTCCATCGACCTGTGCCGGTACACCGCCGCCTCTCAGGTCAAAGAACCCGTCGAGCACGTCTTTCGGTGCTCCGCCGCGGGGAGAAATGCCCAGGTCCTCGTAGGTGATGAGCTCGGTGATGGAGAAACAGTCATGAAGCTCCATCATGCTCAGTTCTTTCCGTGGGTCTTTGATACCGGCTTCCTTGTATGCGACAACGCTCGCCTTGGAGGTGCTGACGAAGTAGGTGCTGTCCCATTCGTTGAACTGAACCTCTTCGCCGTTACTCAGCGCGAGCTGGAGTGCCTTGACGGTCACGAGGTCCTTTTTCCCGAGCTTTTTCGCTATCTCCGGCGTGGTTACGATCGCAGCTGCAGCCCCGTCACTCACACCGCAGCAGTCGTAAAGCCCGAGTGGATGTGCCACCATGGGCGAGGATATTGCCTGGTCTTCGGTGATCGGTGCACGCAGGTGCGCCTTGGGATTGAGCGCGCCGTTGGCATGGCTCTTGACGGAAACATGCGCAAGCACGCGCTTGAGGTCGTCGATGGAATATTTGTACTTTGCAGCATACGCTGTTGCGAGCTGTGCAAATGCACCCGGGGCCGTGAGGTTCGGCATCCACAGCCAGTTCAGTGAACCGCTGTTGGAACCGGAATTCGGAAGTCCGCCGTATCCGATGTCCTTCAATTTCTCGACACCGAGGGCGAGCGCAATATCGTACGCGCCCGAGGCGACCGCGTAGACCGCTCCCCTGAATGCCTCGGTTCCGCTCGCGCAGAAGTTTTCGACCCGGGTTGCAGGAATATTCGGCAGGCGGAGGGTCAGGGAAAGGGGCAGGGCGCTCTTGCCGATGTGTATCTCCTCGAAACAGTCACTCAGCCACGCTGCCTGGATCTGGTTCTTTTCGATGCCTGCATCTGCGATGGCTTCTTCGAATGCCTCTACCATGAGGTCTTCGGCACCGGCGTCCCACCGTTCCCCAAACTTGGTGCATCCCATTCCGATGATCGCGACTTTATCTTTAATGCCTGTTGACATGGTCTTCTCCTTTTCCCTATTTCAGGGTTGCTTTCCAGAAATACCCGGTAAACCCGCGTTCCTTGTCGTAGTATTTCTTTCTGAAGGACAACTTCATTGCCTGGCCGACCTGCATGCCCTCGAGATCGCAGTCCGTAAAGTCGAGCAGTGTCCTGCCCCCGCCCTCAAACTGGACCATACCGTAAATGACCGGCGGCTCGACGGCGACTGCAAGGTAGTCTCCGGTGAACGACATTACCTTTGCCTCCTTGTCCGAGAATTCATAATCTTCCTGCGTGTGGAATGCGTTGCATTTCGGGTTTACGCAGACGTTGGTTTTCGGGTACTGGACCGTGCCGCATTTTTTGCATTTCCCGCCCACGAAGCCAAGGATCATCTTCCTGTTTCTCCACAGCGTCGTCAGTGCTGTCTGGGTCGCTGCTTCAGCGCGGATTCCGGTTTCAGCGTTGATAAGTTCGTTGAATTTCATGAACTTGGCATAGCTCGGCTCTTCCTTGCGGGTGGCGAGCGAACCCTTGATCCCGTTCCGTGGTGCGAGTTTCGTGATGTTCTCCGTTACCTCGAACAGGAGGGCGTCGCTCCCCTGGCCGAAGCTTGCGACGATGATCTTGTCACCGGGTTTTGCCGTCTGGAGGGCAGATGCCAGCATGACCAGCGGATGTGCTGCCCCTGTCTCACCGGTTTCCTCGTGCATGTTGTCGGGAACCTGTTCCTTCGATGCGCCAATTTTCTTTGCAATCCCTTTGTGCTCGCGTGATATGAAGCAGGGATAAACGACCGTGGCGACATCCTTGATCGAAACCCCGTACTTCTTGAGCAGACCGTTGATTGCCTGGGGGATGATCTTTGCATAGCCTTCGTCCCTGATCCACCGCTCTTCCCACGTGTAATCGAAGTCCTTGGAGCCTCCCCGGTAGTGGTCTACAAAATCGAGGGATATCGAGTAGGAGCCTTTGTACTCTGCGATCACGTTGTCCGTGCCGAGCAGGAGGGATGCAGAGCCGTCGCCGAACCACAGCTCATAGAAGCTGGCAGACCGGGTTTTGCGGTGGTCCGAAGCAGCCACCAGCACCTGTTTCTTATCGCCACCCTTGAGGGATTCCAAACCGGCAACCAGTGCCGCTGTTCCGGCCTTCAGCGAGGACGTAAAGTCAGCTGTCATGATGTCTTCCCTGAGGTTGAGTGCTGCTGCGATAATTCCTGCGTTCTGCCGGTCGGAAAACGGAGGGGTCGTCGTTGCAAAAAACAGACCGTCGATGGATGATTTGCCGAGTCCTGAGATGCAGTCCCGCGATGATGCCACTGCCATGGTCAGACTGTCCTCGTCCCAGTTGCACATTGACCGCTCTCCATTGGCCACCATCATCAACGCAGGTATGTACCATCCCATCTCCTGGATGACCGACATCCGGTTGAGCCTCCGCTTGGGAATGTAGCCGCCGTACGAAACTATACCAACCATTGTTAACCTCCTTTTTTGGGAACATTTCCTGCAATCGTGCAGCCATCCGTATCCGGCATCTTCTCATGCAGATAACGGTGTCCCGATACAGGCCTGCAGCGGTACGGAAAAGGCCACGGACATCAGCCGGGTCCTCCTCCCGTCTTGCCGCTCTTTAATGAACCCCTGTTTGATTGAAATGTCAACCTTTTTGACGGGGTGGCGTATACCGGAAGATTAGTATTAGTTGACACGGGAATACGTGGATGTATATTGTATACAATAAAAAAATGAAAGGAGAAACAATCATGGGTAAGCTCAAGGATAAGTTGTCCAAATTAATCCCTGCATGGAGGGAAGACGTTACCAAGCTGACGAAAGAACACGGAAAGATCAAGTATGACGAGGTTATTATAGATCAGGTTACCGGCGGCATGAGAGACATTAAATCAATGGTTTGCGAGACATCGTACCTGGATCCGCAGGAAGGTATCCGGTTCCGCAATTTTACAATACCCGAGGTGCGGGAAAAGCTCCCGAAACCGGATGCCAACAGCGAGGCATATCCCACCGGCCTGTGGTATCTGCTTTTGACCGGCGAAGTGCCGACCAAAGAAGATGTCCTTGACATTGAGAATGAATTCAAGGCGCGCTCTGCAGTTCCCCAGTACGTGTATGACGTCATCAGGTCAATGCCTGCCGACACCCACCCCATGACCCAGTTCGCTACGGCTATCCTCGTCATGCAGCGGGAATCGCTGTTTGCACGCAAATACAGCGAAGGCATGAAGAAGACCGATTACTGGATACCCATGCTGGAAGACTCCATGAACCTGCTCGCAAAACTTCCGGCCATCGCAGCATACATCTACCGGCACATCTATAAAGGAGATACCTTTATTGCACCGGACCCGAACCTTGACTGGGGTGCAAACTTCGCCCACATGATGGGTGTCGATCATCCGGAGTACAAGAATCTGATGAGGCTGTACCTGATACTGCACAGCGACCATGAGAGCGGCAATGTCAGCGCGCATACCGGTCATCTTATCGCAACCGCACTCTCGGACGTCTACTACTCCATGTCCGGTGCGATGGACGGTCTTGCCGGCCCGCTCCACGGCCTTGCAAACCAGGAATGCCTGAAGTGGATCGTAGACCTTATGAAGCTGTACAATGGCGTACCGTCCAAAGAACAGATAGAGAAGTTCGCAAACGATACGCTCAGCAGCGGCAAGGTCATTCCGGGATACGGCCATGCAGTACTGCGCAAGACAGACCCCCGGTATACAGCGCAGCGGGAATTTGCACTCAAATTCCTGCCCGAGGACCCGATATTCAAAACCGTGAGCAACGTGTTTGAAGTCGTTCCGGACGTCTTGTTGAAAGCTGGCAAGGCTAAGAACCCGTGGCCGAACGTGGACGCACATTCAGGTGCCCTGCAGTGCCATTACGGCGTGACGGAGTATGATTTTTACACCGTACTGTTCGGTGTATCAAGGGCGATGGGTATTTCGGCACAGATCATATGGGACAGGGCAGTTGGAGCACCGCTCGAACGGCCGAAGTCCGTTACGGTCCAGATGCTCAAAGACGCAGTGGCTGCAGCAAAATAAACGATAGTATCGGCAGGGGCGGCTTCGGCCGCCCCTGCTTTTTTTTATTCCTTTTTCACGGAATCACGCGCTCTTCCCTCAGCATAACGATCGTTCCTGAACCACTGATTGCAGGTTGATTTTTCTGTTGACGCGTCCTTATATTAATGATAACCACTTTCAATAAGGAGAGATTCCCTGTGAAAAACAAATACATAAGAAGCATGAATACAGATTCCGGCCGCGATTCCGGCGGCGGTGCGCTCCCCCGCCACCCCGGAAGCATCACCGTTGCGCTTGCGGGCAATCCGAACGTCGGGAAGAGCACCATATTCAACATACTGACCGGGCTGAACCAGCATGTGGGGAACTGGCCGGGAAAAACCGTCGAAAAAAAAGAGGGGTTTACCGAATACAACGGTAAAACCTACAAGATCGTCGATCTGCCGGGCACCTACAGCCTGTCATCAGGGTCCATCGAAGAGACCATCGCAGCGACGTATATCGTTGAACAAAAGCCCGATGTGGTGGTGTCCATCCTTGATGCTTCGAATCTCGACCGGAACCTCTACCTGCTGACGCAGATACTCGAAACCGGTACCAGGGTCATCATAGCACTGAACATGCTCGATCTCGCAGCCTCCAAGGGTGTCGAGATCAACGTCGAACGGTTCGAGCAGCTCATCGGCATTCCGGTCATACCGATCGTCGCGGTCAAGAACAGGGGCATCAAGGAACTGTTATCCGCAGTCAGCGAGCTCGTCGCAGGCACGAGGACCTTTCATCCGGCGCCGCTCGCTTACTCAAAGCCGATTGAAGATCTTATCCGGGAGATCAGCACGAGACTCGGCAGCTCTTCCGCCCCCTTGAGTAACCTGCGGTGGGTTTCCCTGAAAATCCTCGAGGGCGACGACCATGTCGCCGGTGTGCTGAAGTCCCTGCTCTCTGCCGGCGATTACCGGTTCATCCAGGATGTCCAGGGCCGGGCAGAAAAGCTGATTGTCGAAATCGCCGATGCGCGCTATGACTGGATACACCGGATAACCTCGGGTGCGGTCTCTCCCCTGAAACTGAACATCATAACCTTTACGGACAAGCTGGATCACCTCCTGACGAACCAGGTTCTCGGACTCACGATCGTCGTTCTGATCCTCGGGTTCATATTCTGGGCAACATTCGGTCTGAGCACCCCGCTCATGTCGCTGCTGAGCAGTTCCTTCAGCATGCTGGACGGCGTCTCTGCGCAGCTGCTGGGCAGGGCGCCTGAATGGGTCAAAGGACTTTTGATCAACGGCATCCTGGGGGGGGTGGGCACGGTGGTTTCATTCTTTCCCCTCATCTTCATATTCTTCGTCTTTCTCGGGATCCTCGAAGATACAGGCCTGCTCGCACGTTCCACGTTCATCATGGACAGGGTCATGCACGTGCTGGGGCTGCACGGGAAAAGCTTCATATGCCTGCTGGTCGGTTACGGATGCAATGTGCCCGGCGTCATGTGTTCGCGGGTCATGGACAACGAAACAGACCGCAAGCTTTCCGTGCTGATCAACCCGTTCATCCCCTGCTCCGCACGGTTCGTGGTCACGAGTCTCTTTGTCAGCGTGTTCTTTCCGAACCACGCCGCACTGGTCATGGTGTCCGTGATCGGCATCAGCTTCGCCGTGGTCGTGGTGACCGGCCTGCTCCTGCGCAAGACCGTGCTCAAGGGGGATCGCTCCCCGCTCATCATCGAGCTCCCGCTGTACCGGAAGCCGAATGCGCGCACCGTGGGCCTGTATGCATGGAGCAAGACCGTGAGTTTTTTCAGGAGGGCGGGCACCTACATCGTCTCCTTCACCGTGATTCTCTGGTTCCTGTCCCACTATCCCGGCGGCACCATCGATAAGAGCGTGCTGGGCATGATCGGTAAATTTATCGCTCCCGCCGGCAGGATTCTCGGGTTCGACTGGCGTATCATGGTTGCACTCATTACCGGATTTTCGGCGAAGGAAACCTCCATTGCGACGCTGAGCGTGCTGTACAACGCGTCCGACGAGTCCGTCCTCGGTACTGCGCTCAGACAGTCGATCAGCCCCCTGGTGGCGTACGTGTTTATCATCTTCCAGACACTCTACATCCCCTGCCTTGCGACGATCGTGACCATGAAGCGGGAGCTGCACGACAACAAGCTGCTCGCCATCGGCATCGTGTATCCCCTGCTCGTTGCGTTTCTCATCAGCTTTGCGATTTACACCGTCGGGCTCCACCTGTGATCGCGGGTTTGTGCGCTTCAAACATTTGATTTTATCGCGCGATCCATATACCGTAACAGAGAAACAATGGCGGTAAAATCCCGGGGAGGAACGTTCACGGTCTGCGTATGAAAGAAACATTGTCCGGCAAGAGGGTCCTGTTCGTGACGGGGAAAGGCGGTGTGGGGAAGAGCATACTGTCTGCTGCACTCGGTCTGTCGTTCCGCAGGGCAGGGCACCGGCCGCTGCTGGTCGAGTTTTATCCGGACAAACGGCTCGGGAACATATTCAACATCAAGGCGCAGCCGTACCAGGAGACCGCGATTGAGAAAGACTTCACCTACATCAACATATCGCCGGCGGATGCGCTCGCGGAATACATCAGGCGGCAGCTGGTCCTCGATGTCATTTCGAAGTTCGTGATCAATACGAAATTCTACCGCCACTTCTCGAGTACCGCTCCCGGACTCAAAGAACTCGTCGCAGTCGGCAAGCTGTACGATCTCGAGAAAAAACGGGACGATGAAGGTACCTCGCTGTACGATCCGATCATCGTCGATGCACCCCAGCTCGGCAAATTCGTGCCGTTCATCAGGACACCCCGCAGTGTCATGGACATGTTCAGGATAGGGCCGGTCCGCAAGGAAGCGGAAAAGGTCAACGGCCTGATCCTGTCCAACCGGTGTTCCGTCATTATGGTCAGTACGCCGGACGAGATGGCCATTACGGAAGCGCTCGAGGCAAAAAAAGAACTCTCGTCCATGAGCAAACCGGCACTCAGTGCCATTATCGTGAACATGGCCGTGTCCAACAGGATCAGCATCACGGATACCGGGTACTACGCCACGAGACTTCAGGAGATTGCCGGAAACCAGGCATCCCGGGACGGGATCATGGACGCCGTGAAGATGTTTATGACCTACGCAACGATGGAAAAAAAGGCGGTCCGCGGGCTCAACGACGCGGTCCAGGACATACCGGTGCTGACCCTGCCGTTCATCGGAATGGACGATGACGAGCTTTCCATAGCCGAATCACTGTCAGCGCATTTCGATCCTCTTATCACCGGGGCGCCATGAACGAACAGCCGGAGGTCATCGTCTGCGTCGGTACCGGCGGGGTTGGCAAGACGACCATATCCTCTGCCATCGGCATGGCCGGAGCGCTCAGGGGGAAAAAGACCCTCGTCATGACCATCGACCCTGCGAAGCGGCTCGCCCAGTCCATGGGGATCAGGGAGCTCAAGAACGTACCCACGCCGGTCCCGCTCCGCTCGCTGCAGCAGTGCGGGCAGCCCATCCGGGGGAGCCTGGACGCCATGATCCTCGAGACACAGACCACGTTCGACAACCTCATCAGGAAATACTCGTCCTCGCCGCAGAAGGCGGACGCCATACTGAACAACAGCTACTACCACTACGTGTCCGGCGAGCTCGCCGGATCCGAAGATTACATGGCAATGGAGAAGCTCTACGAGATCAAAAAAGAGTACGACTACGATCTCATTGTCGTCGATACGCCGCCGGCGCGGCATGCCATCAATTTCCTGACGGCCCCCAACCGTCTCATCCAGCTGATAAGCTCCGGGGTCCTCAAATGGCTGATCCGTCCGTCGGCGAGCGTGAGCATGATCGGGTTCAATATCCTGAACCGGGCGCCGCAGAAGATCGTCAAGCTGCTGAAGAGCTACGTGGGCCTCGAGATCGTGGAAGACCTCACCGAGTTCTTCAGCGAGTTTAACGACCTGTATTCCGGGTTTAAGTCCCGGGCAAAAGAGGTGAACGCGCTGCTGGCATCCCCCCGGGTGCAGTTCTACATGGTGACTGCACCGACCCGCGATGCCGTCGATGAGGCCATCTACTTCTACAGCATCATGAAGGAATACGAGATCAATTTTGCGGGGTTCATCGTCAACAAGATCCATCCTCCGCTGTACAATGACGCCGCACGGTCGAAGAGCGGCAGGATCATCAGCACCCTCGATCAGGACGACCCGCTGCGGATAACCCTCGAGGAAACCCTCGCCATGGACAGCATCGCGATCAACGACCAGGCATTGATCGCCTCCCTCAGGGCGAAGGTGCGGTCACAGAAGATCCAGTATTACCTGTCGTCGCTGATCATGGACAGGGAGCTGACGAACCTGTGCACCCTGGTGACGATAGCGCAGGCGCTCGACGGGGTCATCGGATGAGCAGCAGGTCGGACATCGCAAAGAGCGCCGGGGTCGTCAGCATCATGACCCTCGCGAGCAGGATCCTCGGACTGATCCGGGACATCAGCTTTGCCTACTTCTTCGGTGCGGTCACGTCAGCGGACGCGTTCTTCGTCGCGTTCAGGATCCCGAACCTCCTGCGCAGGCTCGTTGCCGAGGGGGCAATGAGCAGCGCATTCATCCCGGTCTTCACGTCGTACCACACGAAGTACGGCGACGAGGAGGCCAAAAAGGTGTCCGACATAACCTTCACCTACCTGCTCATCGTCCTGGTCGTCCTGTCCGTGCTCGGGGTGGTCTTCTCGAAGGAACTGATCTACCTGTTTGCCCCGGGGTTCGAGCTGCATCCCGAAAAATTCAGGCTGACGGTGATGCTCAACAGGATCATGTTTCCCTTCATCCTGTTCGTGAGCATCGTGGCCCTGTGCATGGGGCTGCTGAATTCGCTGCGGCACTTCTTTGTTCCTGCGCTGTCTCCCATCATCCTCAACCTGTCGATTATCACGTTCATCCTGATCGCGAATCACGGGCACCACGCAATTCTGATTGTCGCTGCGGGCGTTCTCGTGGGTGCTGCGCTGGAGCTCGTTCCCCAGCTTATCCTCATGCACAGGAAAGGATTCATGTTCTCCCTGAACTTCGACTTCCGCCATCCGGCGCTGCGCGAATCACTCTTCCTGTTCCTGCCCATGATGTTCGGTGCCGCCGTGTACCAGCTCAATGTTTTCGTGAGCAACGTGCTCGCCTCGTTCCTCAGGACCGGCAGCATCTCGTACCTCTACTACGCATCGCGGCTCTTCGAATTTCCCCAGGGCATCTTTGCCGTATCCATCGCCATTGCCGCACTGCCGGCCATGGCCAGGGACACGGCCGGTGAAGGTGTTGCGCGGCTGAAGGACTCGCTCGTTTTCTCGCTGAAACTCCTAAACTTCGTCACCGTGCCGGCGACCGTGGGGCTCATGATCCTCGCACGGCCCATCATCGACGTGCTCTTCCACCGCGGTTCGTTCAGCATGTCAGATACCATGGCGGTTTCGTCGGCACTGATCTATTACGCTGTGGGGCTGTGGTCCGTGGCGTTCTCCCGGGTCATCACCCAGGCGTTCTACGCACTGAAAGACGCCAAAACGCCGGTGGTCATAGCGTTCTTCACGGTCGTCATTAACCTGCTCCTGAGCATCGGGCTGATGAACACCATGTCCTACCGGGGCCTCGCTCTGGCAACCAGCATCTCGGCATATTTCAACACGGCGTATCTGCTCTTTGCACTGAGGAGAAAGATCGGAAGGATAGGGCTCACCGCAATCATGGTGTCGTTCCTCAAGGCGGCTGCAGCATCTGCGGCAATGGGAGTGGTCCTGGAACTCGCGTTCAGGAACAGCATCCTCGGCAGTCTTCACCAGGGCGCGCTCAGGCTGACGTTGCTGCTCGTCCTCGCGATCCTGGCGGGGATTGTTACCTACGGTGCTGTCTCATATCTGCTCAAAACCGAAGAACTGCACGACGGTCTCGCCGTTATCAGGCGGAAACTGGCTCGCTGACCGCAGCGGACGCGGTCCTGAGGAAGAGCACAATAAAACTGCCTGCGTGCATTCTGCGGTTTAAAACAGCATGAACGGGGAGAGCTGCTGGTCCGTGGTCCGCAGTTTTCTCAGTGCATACGGTACCGGCAGAAGTTCCCTGATACCTGCGTCGTTGCGGAGCAGAAGGGCGCTGTGAAACTCCCACCGCTGGACAAGCGTATTCCCGTTGTACAGTTCGACGACCCGCGGGAGCGTCATGACCGTTTGCGTGATACTGCCGGCTTCCGTTTCGAGGGTGAGGTTGCCGGAGCCGGGTGCCGGCTTCGCGACCGCAGTGTTGTCAACCACACCGGCCGCGTTCAGGTAATCCTTCACAGCGGACAGGATAACGGTACTGCCCTGCGTGATCCGGTACATGAGGGGGACCGTGTCCTCATTGTCGATGAAGAGCTGGTCCGGGTCGTTGCCGATGATGTACGCCGCCCTGTTGTTTGCAAGACCGTACGCGACCGATGCCTGGTTCAGGCCGATCTCGCTGAAGACCCTCGCGGGGTTGTCCGACAGGTACAGCGCAAACAGGACCGCTGCAATGTTGTTCTGCGCGAAGATCACGGGCGGTGACGTCATCCGCACGCCGTTCACCAGGATGGTCTGATGGAGCCCCGTATTGATAAGGGTGATGTGCGCCCGGGGAAACAGGTAATCCTGACGCAGCCGGCCGTTTGCCGTCACGATCACCCGGCATGGTACCGGCGTGTTGATGTAGTCCTTCCCGAGGTTGAAAAACGACGTGCCGTTGAGCACGAGCGCTGCCAGCCCCTTCTGCGCCTTCATCAGCGACGCCATCTTGGCTGCGGGGATGATGAACCCCGAAAATACCGCGAACGCCGCACAGGCAAGGATGATTTTTTTCATCGGGTGTGTCCTTTCATATAATCGAGCAGCTTGTCCTTTATTTCGGGACGCTTCATGGCATACGCGATATTTGCGAGCAGGAACCCGAGCTTGTCGCCTCCGTCATACCGCTCTCCTTCAAACCGGTACCCTATCATACCTTGCTGCTTCAGCAGCACCTTCAGGCCGTCCGTGAGCTGGATCTCTCCGCCGGCACCGGTCGGAATGCTCTCGAGGATATCGAAGATCTCCGGGGTAAGGATGTACCGGCCGATGATCGCAAGGTCCGACGGTGCGGCATCGGGTGACGGTTTTTCGACGACGTCGTCGAGCTGGTAGACCCTGGTGTCCGCCTGTTTTCCCTTGATGATGCCGTACCGCGAGGTATCTTCCCGCGCAACCTGCTGGACTGCGATGATGGGCTTGCGGTACCGCTCGTAGACGTCGACCATCTGCAGCAGGCACGGTGTCTTTGCATCGATGATATCGTCGCCGAGGATGACTGCGAACGGCTCGTCGCCGATGAGGTGTTTCGCCTGCAGGACCGCATGCCCGAGGCCCAGGGGCTTTTTCTGGCGGATGGACACGATCTTGATCATGTCCGACAGTCCTTCGATGAGACCCAGCAGGCCGTTACTGCCCTTTTTCCGCAGCGTATCTTCGAGCTCGTAGTTGATGTCGAAGTGGTCTTCGATTGCCTCCTTCCCGTGGTTCACGATGAGGATGACCAGCTCGATGCCCGAGAGTTTCGCCTCTTCGACGATGTACTGGATCATGGGTTTGTCCACGATCGGTAAAAGTTCCTTGGGTACCGCCTTGGTGACCGGTAAAAACCGCGTTCCGTATCCTGCTGCAGGTATTATCGCTTTTTTGATTTTCATGAACTGTTCTACCTTTCCTTTCTTATTGTCCGCCCGGAGGCTTCATGAACTGCTTGTCCAGAAGGCAATCTGTCTGGACATGTTTCAGGGATGCAGCAATCGACTCCTTGAGCAGAGGATGGTCTTTCTCGAGTTCGGTTATCATTCTCCTTATTTTCTGTCTGTTTGTCAACTGCGGCCTCATGGAAACCGGGCACTGCGGGTCGATCAGGGGTGCTTCCATCGAGGAGGCGTATTCGAGCGCGGCGCGCGCAGTGACGTACAGCAGGGGACGTATGACCGTGACCGCGTACTTGTCCGAAACGCTGACGACGGGCATTGCCTTGATCCTGCCGTTGAAAAAGACGTTCATGAGCAGTGTTTCGATGAAGTCGTCCTGGTTGTGTCCGAGTGCGATCTTGTTGCACCCGAGCTTCGATGCCGTGCTGTACAGCACGCCCCTGCGCAGCCTCGAGCACAGGGAGCACAGGAGCTTTCCGTTCGTGTTGTGTTCGAGCGCGGTCTGCAGGATCCGCGTGTGCTCTATATGGTATTCGTAGCCGTGCTGACGAAGGAAGGATTCCACGAGGTCGCTCTTCATACCCGGTGCACCGGTGTCGACGTGGAGCGCGGTGATGCGGTAGCTGACCGGAGCCCTGTGACGCAGGACCTCGAGCGTGTCCAGCAGGGTATAGCTGTCCTTGCCGCCGGATACGGCGACGAGGATGCGGTCGCCGCCGGCAATGAGGCCGTAGTCCCCGATGGCCTTCCCGACGAGCCGTACTGCTTTTTCCCGGGTGTCATCCGTCAGTGTTTCAATGTTGTGCCGAGTCCCAGACTCCATGTCCTGTATGTACAGCACCCGGAGAGATATTTCAAATCACTTTACCATGGTTCACGAATGTTCTAAGCTCCCTGAGCATAGTGCGAGCGTGCGGGACCGGTTTCACGTGCCGCGGGGTTGATGCCCGGCGGTGAAGAAACGGGGTTAACGCGTTTCTGCACGCGGCATCACTGTGCATCGGACCATCATGCTGAATATACTGAAAAGAATTTTCGCTTCCCTGCGTTACCGGAACTTCCGCCTGTTCTGGTTCGGACAGGCAATTTCCCTGATCGGCACCTGGATGCAGAGCATCGGCCAGGCGTGGCTGATCCTGAAGCTGACCAACTCTCCGTTCCTGCTGGGCCTGATTGGCGCCGCGCAGTACACCCCGATCCTCGTGCTGTCCGTGTTTGCAGGCAGCGTCGTTGACCGCTTCCCCAAGCGCCGTCTCATCATACTCACCCAGACTGTCATGGCTGTGCTCGCGTTCATTCTCTGGGTCCTCACGGCACGCGGTATTGTCACCTACTGGCATGTTTTCATCCTTGCAGCGCTGCTCGGCCTTGCGACCAGTCTGGATGTGCCCGCACGGCAGGCATTCATGGTCGATCTCGTGGGCAGGGATTCGCTGATGAACGCCGTTGCCCTCAACTCAACGACCTTCAACGTCGCACGGCTCATCGGACCGGCTGTCGCGGGGATCCTCATTGCAAAGGTGGGCATCGGGACGACCTTCCTCCTGAACGGCCTCAGCTTCCTTCCGGTCATCGCAGGCCTGGCGCTGATAGACATTGACGGCCTGCCCGGAAGGTCGGGTGCCAAAAACGTCATCGAGGATGTCAAAGAGGGGCTGCACTACATCAGGAACAATGCCCTTATCTTCGACGTCGTCATGCTCATGCTCATCGTGTCCCTGTTCGCGATCAACTTCAACGTCGTCGTCCCGGTCTATGCAAAGTATGTTTTTCACAGCAACCCCGAGATCTTCGGATTCCTCATGTCGGCACTCGGGGTCGGCTCTATCTTCGGGGCGGTGCTCGTGGCACTGAGGAGCAGCCGCAGTCCCAACCCGGTATACCTTGTCCTCGGCGGCGTTGTTCTGTCCCTCTTCCAGATGGTCATAGCGTTTGTTTCGGGACTGTACGCAGCGGTCTTCATACTTTTTCTCATAGGGTTCGGCGCGATTTTCTTTACCGCGCTCACCAATACCACCATTCAGCTCAATACGCCGGACGAGCTCAGGGGCAGGGCAATGAGCGTGTACTCGCTCGTCTTCATGGGTGTGACGCCCATCGGCAACCTGTTCATCGGCGGCATAGCGGACGCGGCAGGGGTAAGGACCTCGATCTTCATCGGTGGTCTGCTCGGCACCATACCGTCGCTCTATTACCTGTGGAAGTTCCTCAGGGCGGGCCGTTCGGGATGACCCTGCCCTGGTTCTTGGATCCCTTGATAATCCTTCGTTTTGATCCTATGTCCTGAACCAGGTATGATGGACGTTCTTCTGATACACGGATTGTCCGGCAGCACCGCGGATATGCAGTTTATCGGGGACTCCCTGGGCGGTACCGGACAGAGGGTGATCAATATTGGCCTGCCGGGACACGGCACGCGTCCCGAAGACCTGCTTGCCGTGCGCATGCAGGAATGGATCGATGCGGCCGCAGCCGGGATCGACGCCTGCCCGCAGGGGTGTTTCATCGTGGGACAGTCCATGGGTGCGCTCCTTGCCCTGTACGGTGCAGTCCGGTACCCGGGCAGGGTGAGGGGGCTTGCACTGCTGGCACCTGCGATACGGCTTTCCGGAGGGTTCAACCGGCTGTTCATGTCCCTGCTGCACGCGTATGCCATGGTTCTTCCCGTGCCGGCCCTGTACTATACCAAGGCGAACGGTGCCGATATCGCGGATCCTGCGGCAAAAGACCACTACGGCGCGTATAACAAGATAGCGTTCAATGCCCTGGTGCAGTTTGAACGCCTGCGCCGGCTCGTGCTGAAGCTGCTGCCGGGGGTCTGCGTACCGGTCCTCACGGTGTCTTCGGTAAACGACCATACGATAGCTCGGAATGCGGTTGAAATAATTGACAGAAAAATAGGGTCTACTATAAAGAAGAACGTGGTGTTCTCCGGTTCTTTTCATGTGCTGTCGGTGGACAGGGATAAAGAAGGGGTCGTTGCTTCAATACTCGAATTTCAGAGATTCATAAAAACGGGGGTTATATGATTAAACACATACTTGTTTCAGTCGACGGTTCGGAAAACAGCGATACGGCGCTGACCTATGCCGCGTATCTCGCAAAGAAACTGAACGCTGCCCTGCACATACAGCACGTCATCGACGTGGTGTTCCTCGAGAACCCTTTTCTCCACGACCTCTCCGGCGCGATGGGCTTCGAGCCGTTCGTCGACTTTTCCGGTAAGGTGAGCAGCATCCTGCGCCAGCGCGGAAAGGATATTCTTGCCGAGGCTGAAGCAACCTGCGCGAAGGCCGGTATGGCATGCACGACCTACCTCGATACCGGCATCGTCACGAAGGAAATCTGCGAGCGTGAAAAGCTTGTGGACCTCGTGATCATAGGACAGCGGGGCGTGAACTCGCAGTTCGACCGGAAGATCCTCGGTTCCACGACCGAGGGGCTCACCCGCAGGCTGACCAAGCCCCTGTTCATCAGCCCTGCGCAGTTCCATGAGATCAACCACGTCCTGCTTGCGTACGACGACAGCAACGGGGCAAAGAAAGCCATGGAGTTTGCGGCAGGCTTCTGCAAGGACATGAACATACCGCTCACGATCGTGACGGTGAACAAAGACGAAAAGGTTTCCTTGACAATCCTCAACAGTGTAACGTCTTATATAAATCCGTACGGAATCAGCGCCGACACGCAGAAAAAGACCGGCAGCACCGAAACGGTGCTGAAGTCCATGATGGACAGCGGACCGTACGATCTCCTCGTTATGGGAGCGCACGGGCATTCGAGGATTGTCGAGATGGTTCTGGGCAGTACGACGGAGTACGTGATCCGGAACACGAGCAAACCCGTCATTGTGACAAAAAGTTAAGGAGGCATGATGAAGATAGGTATTAATGGATACGGAAGGATCGGCAGGATTGTGCACCGGATCGCGCTGCAGCGCAAGGACATCCAGATCGCGGCGATCAACGATATTACGGACGCAAAGACGCTTGCACATCTCCTGAAGTACGATTCCGTTCATGGCACGCTCAACGCCGAGGTACGGGCAGAGGAGACCGCGCTGTTCGTCGACGGGAAGAAGACTGCCATTACGTCACAGCGGAACCCCGGGGACATCCCCTGGAAAGACTACGGGGTCGACGTCGTGGTCGAAAGTTCCGGATTGTTTACGGACCGTGAGAAGGCCGAGCTTCATTTCAAGGGCGGCGCGAAGAAGGTCATCATTTCAGCGCCTGCAAAGGACCCGGACATAACCATCGTCCTGGGCGTCAACCATACGAACTACGATCCCGCGAAACACAATATCATTTCCAATGCATCCTGTACGACGAACGGGCTTGCCCCGGTCGTCAAGGTGCTCAACGACAACCTGGGCATCGAAAACGCATTTATGACCACCGTGCATTCCTACACCAACGATCAGCGGATCCTCGATCTGCCCCACAAGGACCTCAGGCGTGCACGCGCGGCAGCCATATCCATGATACCGACGACGACCGGCGCTGCGAAGGCCCTGCACCTGGTCATACCGGAGGTGAAAGGAAAGCTCGACGGCATATCCATCAGGGTACCGACGTTCGACGTCTCCATCGTCGACCTTTCGGCGACCGTGAAGAAGGCGACCTCCGCAGAGGAGGTGAACGCCCTGTTTAAGAAGGTGTCCGAGGGAGCCATGAAAGGCATACTCGGGTACTCGGAAGAACCCCTGGTTTCGATCGACCACCGGGGCACGCACTTCTCGACCGTCGTGGATTCCCTCATGACGCGGGTGATCAACGGGACCCTGGTCAAGGTCTTCTCCTGGTACGATAACGAATGGGGGTTCTCGACGCGGATGGTCGACCTCGTCGAACTGGTCGGCAGCGGGGTACGCGGATGATAAACTATAAAGATCTGAAATATATCGATACCATCGATATCAAGAACAAGCGGCTGTTCATCCGGGTGGATTTCAACGTGCCGATGACCCAGGACGGCGGAATATCCGATGATATCAGGATACGCAGTGTCCTGCCGACCATCAACTATGCACTCGATGAGGGCGCGTCGATCGTTCTTGCGTCCCATATGTCGCGTCCCAAGGGCGTCAAGGACCCGAAGTATTCACTCCAGATCGTGGCGAAAAGGCTTTCCCGTCTCCTCGACAAGGAAGTCCTGTTTGCCGGAGAATGCACGGGCACGTCCGCAGACGAATACAAGAAACACCTCCACAGGGAAGAGGTGCTCCTGCTCGAAAATCTGAGGTTCAACCCGGGGGAGGAAAAGAACGACGACGAATTCGCAAAGCTCCTTGCCCAGGACATCGATGTCTACATCAACGACGCGTTTGCAGTTGCACACCGCAACCATGCCAGCGTGTCCGCCATAACGAAGTACGTCCCCCAGTGTGCAGCGGGGTTCCTCATGAAAAAGGAGCTCAACTATTTCACCAAGGCGACGGACAACCCCCTCAGGCCCTTTGTGGCGATTATCGGCGGTGCGAAGGTTTCCAGCAAGCTTGCAGCAATGTCCAACCTGCTCGACAAGGTGGACAAGCTGATCATCGGCGGCGGCATGGCGTTCACCTTCCTGAAGGCGCTCGGGTACGAGGTGGGCAAATCCATCGTGGAAAACGACATGCTCAGGACTGCGCTGGACACCCTCCAGAGGGCGCGGGAAAAGGGCGTCAAGGTTTATCTGCCGGTAGACTGCGTCGTTGCAGACAAGTACGATCCGAAGGCAGAGTCGAGGATCGTGACCATCCAGGAGATCCCGCATGACTGGATGGCGATGGACATAGGTCCTTCCACCAACCTCCTGTTCTCGTTCGCTATCCAGGGGGCAAAGACCATTATCTGGAACGGACCGATGGGGGTTTTCGAGATGCAGAGCTTCTCGCGGGGGACGATGTCCATGGTGTCCCATGTTGCCAACTCGTACGCGCTGACCATCGTCGGCGGCGGCGACACGGATGTTGCCGTCCACGAGGCGGGAGAGAGCGCGAACATATCGTACATATCGACCGGCGGCGGTGCGTTCCTCGAACTGCTCGAGGGTAAAGACCTTCCTGCGCTCAAGGCGCTTGAAAACTGTTTGCAGAAAGGCTGATGGTGAAGCCCCGTCCCCTGATTGCAGGAAACTGGAAGCTCAACAAAGGGCCGGCCGAGGCACGGGCATTCGGCGATGCCCTGGCGGCACGTCTCGGCGGTATTCCCGGCGGCAAGGTTGATATTGTCGTTGCACCGCCGTTCGTTTCACTTCCGGCGCTCACAGCCAGGGGTTTTTTCACCGGTGCACAGGACGTGTACTGGGAAGACAAGGGCGCATTCACCGGCGAGGTGTCTGCGGCCATGCTCCGGGAGCTCGGCGTGGAGTACTGCATCGTGGGACACTCAGAGCGCCGGCAGTTTTTCGGTGAAACCGACCGGACGGTAAACCTCAAGGCCGCATCGCTGCTGGCAAAAGGGATACGCCCCGTGCTCTGCGTCGGCGAGAGGGCCGAGGAGCGCAAGGCAGGGATCATGTTCAACGTCGTGCAGTTCCAGCTCAATGCCGGGCTGTTCGACATCGGGATAAAAGACCCCGGGGATATCGTCATTGCCTACGAGCCCGTGTGGGCCATCGGTACGGGAAATGTCGCAACCCCGCAGCAGGCGGAGGACATGCACGAAGAGATACGCAGGTTCCTCGAAAAACGCTTCGGCGTCGATACCGGCTGCAGGATTCGGATCCTGTACGGCGGGAGCGTGAATGAGAACAATATCGAAGGGCTTATGGACATGGATCATATCAACGGCGCACTGATAGGCGGTGTAAGCCTTGACCTTGATAAATTTTTAAGTATAATTAACCTTATTGTGAAAAGGGAGAAATAGGAACATGTATACGTTGATTTTGTTGGTGCATATCATGCTTGCCGTGGCGATTGTCATGGTAGTTCTCTTGCAGGTGGGCAAAGGTTCAGGGATGGGAGCGGCATTCGGAGGTTCCAGCGAGAGCTTCTTCGGATCCTCGGGCCCGAGCAATTTTCTCGAAAAGGCTACCATTGTTACCGGTATCCTGTTCCTCCTCACGTCGATAACCCTTGCATACCTCAGCGGCGAAAACGGACAGAACAGGCTGTTCAACCAGGCGGTGCCCCTGCAGACGGCACCGGCGCAGGCGCCGTCACAGAATGCAATGCCCGTGAGTCCGTCGACAACGCAGCAAAAATAACCCAGTGCCGAAGTGGTGGAATTGGTAGACACACCATCTTGAGGGGGTGGCGGGTAACACCGTGCGGGTTCGAGTCCCGCCTTCGGCAATCTACAAAAGGTCTTGATTTTTGAAGCTGATTACTGGGAAACCCTCATCAGAAGCGGATTATTACAAGTTATTATCAATTACTACCATCGCAGCGCGTTCTTGAACAGCAGCTTGTCTTCGGTTTCTTTGCCCAGGTTCAGGGCTTTGATCGCGTTGATCTCGGTCATCATGTCGTACGGGATGTTCGGAAACAGGTGTACATGGCTGTCGATGATCATGTGCCGAATGCTTCGGGTGGGAGCAGCAGCCTGTTGACAACCCTGTTGTTGATGATATGCCCGGTGATGATTTCTTCGACGTCCTGAAGCGTGAGACCGCCGTACCAGACGTTTTCAGGGTAAATCACCATGTTCGGTCCGTAGCTGCACACGCCG